>DASXVL010000322.1:0-4196 GCA_036504255.1 Armatimonadota bacterium
TTGAGCGTCTGTAGCGCGCGCCCGCTGTGGCGCGCCTGTCGTGCGACCGTATCCGTGCGGCGAAAGGGATCTGGGTGCCAGGCTGGGAACGCTCGGCGCTCTCGCAGACACGTATCAGCATGCAAGACAGGCGCGCCACAGCGGGCGCGCGCTACGGACACCAAGAGAAGGTACGACGTGACAACCAGCTACAGCTAAACGCTAGACGCCAGACGCTATACGCTTGCTCACACAATGCGCAGAACCCGCTCGTTACCTGACCATAAATGCGCACTTCTTCCACACGTGATGCGTAGACAGCGCATACCTGAAGAGAGATCATGTAGCCACGAACTTACTACGCTGCCTGGGGTCGATGACATGATTCATCTGTTCGCGGTCTTTATGGGGATGCAAACCGCCGCCATGTTGCTCTTTAAATACGGCAGCGCCCATCCGTCACGCTGGCTGCCGTCCTTTATCCTGGCCAATGTCATCGGGATCACCAGCACCTGGATTCTCATGGTGATTTACAAACAGCTCAACGTCAATGTGGCGATGGGGGTGGCGATGGGCGGCTCATTTCTCGTCAGTCAAATCACGCTGGCTCTGGTGTTTCGCAACGCGCTGTCACCGCTGCAGCTGCTCGCGATTCTGGCCATTGGCGGCGGCATGTTCACGCTGTGCTTGGGCGCGAGAGTGTAACACAGTTGCGTTAACGAGGACGAACGGGGGAACAGGTGAGAAAGACCGGCACCGGCCAGCCGCCGCTGACCGTGTCGTCCAGCCGACCGCGCAGCGCCAGTTGCGTGGAGGGGCCGCCATCCAGATTGAGAGCGTCCATGCAGCCGAGCGGCGCGCGTAGACAGGCCGCCCACTGCTCCAGCGTCAACCGCCCGTCCGCGGTGACCGCCAGCAGCACCCGCCCCTGGGCATCAATGCCCACCGCCGAACGGCGCGCCGGCGGCTGCGTCACGAAATGCTGCGCCTGCCCGTGCACCAGTAAGCGCGGCTTGCACTCCAGCGCCTGCGTCACCCCTGCCGCCACCTCGTCCGTCGACAAGACGAGTTCGGGGCGACCGCGCCGAATTTGAAAAGTGCCCCAGACGTGGACCGGAAAATGCCGTTGTGTTTGCCGCCCGTCGATCACCAGCAGTCCGAGCGGCGTCAGGTCTTCCGCGAAATAGGAGGCATTGATCGCCGCGCCATGCGCCGGGCACACCGCCGCTGCCCCCGCGCCCTGTTGCGGCACGCCGCCATGCGCATCCACCACGCGAAACGTCCAGCGCGCCGGATCGACCCGCACCACGGTCACCCGCACCGGCTGCCAATTCTGCGTGCCCGACAGCCGACAGATCTCCAGCCCCGCCTCCGCCTCGCGCCACCGCGGCGCCGCCCACTGATTCCGCCACCAAAGCAGCACCCCGGCGATGATGCCGAGCAGCAGTACGCCGCTAATGAGCCAGCCATAAATACGCGTCCGAAGCATAGCCACAGTATACACCAACGTGCGCGGCTATTTGATCGGTTGTTCACTTACAGCCCAGCGGTCGAGCGGCAGGCGCAGGTAGTTAATTACACTGGCCTTGCCCCTATCAGAGTGCGCATACGCAACACAAAGAGCATTGCGAAAAAGCGTGAGACAGGGTTCACGATCTAGCATCGTCTCATTAGTCAGTTGTTCGGGGACGCTCCAAGCGTTTCCCCCATCTGATGATCGACGGAGCCAAAGCGCTTCGCGATCAGCATTGCCTCGTGTGTAGACGAGATAGACGGCTTTATCTCCATCGGATACCAGCGACACCTCGGTGATATTAGTCTCCTGCTCCAACACCCTGGCTGATGCCTGCAGCGGATCTTTGAGGGGCACTTTGCTCCAGATTAATTGGCCTTGCACAGGAAGCCATGTGGCTTTTTTCTCGGAATCATCAACTGCATCATCCCGCCATCCCCACCGTAACCCCGGTGGCATCATTGGGGGGAGTTCCTGACCATGAGCTACCCATGGCACCTTCGCGACCCCAGCGGCATACACACAATCCGTTCCAAGCGCAATAGCCAGCCGCCTCCCGTTCTTGAGAATGTTGACAGGGGTACTCCAATGGTCTCCACGGTCTGCGCTTTGCACGAGATAGACGCCACCCGGCCAGCGCTTCCATACCTGCAGATGTCTTGTCACGCCATGATCGGTAGTGGTACCGTCATTGAAAAGAGCAGTCGCCTCACCAGCAGCATCAACGCCATCGGATTCATTCGCGTATGCGAGCAATAGCCGGTCTGTCATGGTCACTGATGGATCCTGGTATGAGAGTATGGGATAGCCTTGTGCAACATTCCACCCATCAGGGGTACGGGGTGGAAATCGTAATATTTTCGTAGTCGCTAGCGCGATTGTCTCCTGCTGTGGCTCGATCTGCAGCCGACGAATGAGAATATCATAGCCATGTCGCGTATCTGTACCGTCATAATCAAGATTGACAAGAGCAATACCGTCGCCATCTCGCTGTATTCTGTAATAGGGAAATCTTCCACCGGAGCGGACGGGGACTGAAAGCGATTTTGGCGCTGCTATCGGGCAGGGAACGAGACTGTCACCATGTGCTACGGGGCTATAACGCAACTCCATTTGCGACCATTGATATACTGATCCGTCATCCGGCGGAATTTTTACTGGTACCTCCCAGCATAGGTAGAGCATCTCTCCATCTACGATCCATTGCGGATGCCGGGCAGGGGACGACGAAACTGTATTTGAGACCTGGACGGAATTCGGCAGTGTGACGGTATCAGCCCATGGCATTGTTGGTAAGTTACATTGAGTCAAGATCAAGGCGCTTAATATAAGTAATTTGTGCATTTGATACCTTTCCACACTAGCCGACGACCAGACGCTTGCTGCACAACATAACGTATAGTAGCTATGCGACGACCATCACACCAGCGCCCCGTCATGCCGCAATGTGTCCTGCAGCAGGGTCACATCCAAATCGCGCGGCGCCACCGCTTCGCGCAGCGACAGTGCGGCGGCGGTGCCGGCGGCCTGGCCCATGGCCATGCAACAGGTCATCAGCCGTATGGAACTGAGCGCTTCGTGCGTGGTGGAGATACAGCGCCCGGCCACCAAGACATTGTCGAGGCCTTTGGGCAGCAGGCAGCGGTAGGGAATCTCGTAGGCGGTGCCCGGTTTGAGTTCCGTGCGTCCGCCCTCCGACGTCTCGCCCGGCAAGTGGATGTCGAGCATGTAGGCGTATTTGACGATGCTGTCGGGGAACGAACGCGCGTCGAGGATATCGTCGCGGGTGAGGACATAGTCGCCGATGATGCGCCGCGTTTCGCGCACGCCCAGTTGATTCGCCGTATCCAGCAAGTAACAACCTTCGCAGCCGGGCACATACTGTTGGTAAAAACGCACCAGTTCCTGAATCTGCCGCCGTCCGTTGAGCGTGGCAAAGGTCAAGTCGTCCGGATTGGTCCCCTGGATGTCGTAGGTGTGTTGGTGATTGACCATGAACACCCCGGGCAGACCGGGCACCACGGAGACACAGCCGATGCCGCCGGGATTGAAACTGAACTCGCCGCGCGCAAACGCCGCAGTCGCCTGCTGTCGCACCTGCTGATAGCTGGGGCTGTCGGGCAGGAAATCGAGCGGGTCCGTCTGCACGTTTCCCAGCCGGAAGACCAGCGTGACCCCTTGCGTTTTGCCATCCGCTTCCCGCCCCATGCCGACCTCGGCCGCGAGAAAGGCCGCGACATCACCGTCACCGGTGGCGTCGATGACCCGGCGGCAGCTCACCTGCTGCAGCCCGGCTTTATTCGCCAGCGTGAGCGTCACGCCCTCTACATGCGCCTCCGCCGCGGCGACCGTCGTGTAGTACTGGAGGCGCACCCCCGCCTCCAGCAGCAGCGTTTCCAGCAGGTATTTCAGCGCCTCGATGTTGACGGGGATGTAGCCGAAAGTGGGCACTTCCGCCGCGCCCTGTGCGGCCAAACGGAGAATGATTTCTTCGGGGATGCCGCGCACGATACGCGCGCCGACCGCGATTTCCGGTGGGTAGGGGCGTCCCTCCCGGTCAAGACGAAAGCGCGTCCAGTCCGCCTCATTGCGCTCCGCGTTATCCAACGGCCCCATGAACGCAAGCAGCCCCGCCGTCGCCATACCGCCGACACAGCCATGCTTTTCGAGGAGCAACACCGACGCCCCCGTGCGCGCCGCCGCC
>DASXVL010000323.1:0-1888 GCA_036504255.1 Armatimonadota bacterium
CCGCCCGCAAGTCGATGCCGTCCCGGCGACCGTCCGCGTCAACGCGCGAGGAGCCACGGTCGTTATCACTCAAACAAATGGGGCAAATGGTGAAGCAAGCCTTTGGCTTCTGAAAATACATCACAATCTTTGCGTACACCCTTAGCGAATTGTGAAAAGGAGGTGAGTGGACGGCGTGGAATACGCGATGGCTGGGCACGGCAGAAGTGAGTTATCCCCAGTTGTGGATAGTCGATGCGGAGAAGTTTTTAAAGAATTTTCTCGCGAACATCCGCTTGATTTTCACTGGGTTTTGAGCGTAAAATACGGCGTTAGCGAGGGGGTTCCCCTCGTCATAGCAGACGCATGTACCTGTTGCCCTTGGTGGCGGTGCGCAGTATAATACGCATGCAAACCGGACGGGGATATCCACAAGCTTTCCCACAGTTGTGGATAACTCGTTACCTGATAATTTTACAGCCATCATTCCGACTCGGATACTCAGACGGCACGTTGTACACCGGCCATACCCATCGGTCATGCCCGTGAACTATTCGCCCTATCATGCCGCTGTCCCGAGTTGTGGAGTCACGTTTTTTCGCCCTATTCACTGCCCAGCCCCTTCCGGGCTACACGTACTACGCATCACCGATAGACCGGCACTCCTCAGTATTATGCTGTGTGGTAGCTCGCGCTGCCGCAACTCCTCGCCCTGTTTGCCTGGACTCACCGATCTGGATGTTGGGGAGAAATGCATGCCGTCTGCTTTATCGATAAATGATATCTGGTCCAAAGCCCTTGCTATCTTACATGATTCCCTGCGTCGTCCGACGTTGGCAAAATGGATACCTGAACTGGAAATGCTCGGGTTCGATAACCAGGAGCTCACCATCGGCGTCCCGAGCCAGTTCGCCAAGGATTGGCTCGAACAGAAAGCCTCGCCGCTGTTGGCGCGCGGCCTCTCCGACGCCTTTAGCGCGCCGATCGCGGTGCAGTTCTCGGTGAAACAACTGGCGTTGCATTTGGACGAAGCGAAAGCCGAACCGGCGGAGATGGCCCTGCCCGCCCCATCGGCCGCACCGCGCCGCGCGGATGATGTCTTCTGCTCGCTGCCGTTGAATCCGCGCTACACCTTTGAACAGTTCGTCGTCGGGAAGAATAACCAGATCGCCCACGCCGCCGCCGAATCGATCAGCCGCACGCCCGGCCGTTCCTATAACCCCTTATTCATCTACGGCGGCGTCGGGTTGGGCAAAACGCATCTCATGCAGGCCATCGGCCATGCCGCCCTGCGCCATAACCCCGGCCTGAAGGTCAACTACGTCTCCGGTGATACGTTCACTTATCATGTGGTGTCCTCCATTCGCGAAGACCGCTTCGGCGCCTTCCGCGAAGCTTACCGCGACGTGGACATCTGGCTGGTGGACGACATTCAGTTCATTGCCTCCCGCGAGCGCACGGAATCCGAATTCTTTCAGACCTTCAACACGCTGTACGAGACGGGCAAGCAGATCATCATCACCTCGGACCGACCGCCCAAAGAGCTGCAGATTCTTGACCCGCGCTTGAGCTCGCGGTTTGAATGGGGTTTGATGACCGACATCAAGATGCCGGACCTGGAAACGCGCATCGCGATTTTGCAGAAAAAAGTCGCCCAGGAAGGCGCTTATGTCCCGGAAGAGGTCATCCGCTATATCGCCACGACGGTCAGCGCCAATATCCGCACGCTGGAAGGTGCGCTCATTAAGGTGCTCGCCGCCAGTTCGCTCACCGGGGAAGATATTTCGCTGGCCCTCGCCACCGAGCATCTGCGCGATCACAGCACCAGCCTCGGCGATAAGACACTTACCATTGCCGACGTGCAACAGCTCGTCGTCGACCATTTCGGCATTTCGTTGGCCGACCTGAC
>DASXVL010000324.1:0-3654 GCA_036504255.1 Armatimonadota bacterium
CGCGCAACCGTTCATCCGCCATGTGGCACTCCTTGTGTGGTCATTGGTTCTCCTCCCTGGGAACGCCAATCCCCCGATTGGCGCTGCGAAGAATGCCAATCGGGAGATTGGCGTTCCCGGGGGGACGTACTACCGCCCTACCTTCGGGAAATGCAGCGCGTCCGCCTGCTGCAGCATCTCATGCTGGAGGGCGCGTGTCACCTTCCGTTCAATCGGGGTGCCAGCATCGGCGGTATCCCGTATCAAAATGAGGTGATCCTGCGCCAGGTACCGTGCTTCCTGATAGGCCAGATAGGGGCGGAAGGCGGCCAGCAGCACGATGGCGAGCGCGTAGACCGGCACCAGCGAACGCGCCATCGTGCCGCGATAGGTGAGCTCGGCAGGCACGGGGCGCGCGGCACGTGCCGTGCGCCGGCGGGATTGCGCCACGCTCCACAGCAGCAGCGGAATCAACAGCACCAATGCGGCAGAAAAGCATACCGTCGCCACCGCCAGCAAGTCGGGCCCCTGACTGTAACTGAACAAGGCCTGACCCAAGCTCAGCAGCGCCAGCCAACCTGCACAGACGAGGATGAGGCGCAGGGCGGGGGAGAGCACGCGCGGCCATGCGGAACGAAGGCGGTTGCGGGCTTCTCGGAGCGATGCCAGAGCGTTGGGCGAGAAGGGGAGCCAGCGCCGACGAAGTGCCACATACAGCAGCATGACGGCCAGGACGACGATGAGAAACCCGATAACGAGAGAGACGTTGCTCTCTGCAGGTTTCGTGACGAGCAGATAAATGACACCGAACAATCCGAGCCAACCCAGGCTCACGGCCACGCCCTGCACGGGCCGCAGCCAATTGCTCGCGCCGGGTATGGACATGCCGAGCGCCCGGCAGCGTTGTCGTAGATACCGCTTAGCCAGGGCAACGGGCATGCCCAGCAGCAGGCCCCCCACCACCAGCAGTTCACCGTACATACGCCAGCGTAATCCCTGGTTCGTGACGCCGTAGGCCCACCCACTCAAAATGGGCGTATGCAGGTAGACCTCATACGCGAGCAGCGGCAAGAGCACGCCGTACCCGGCGATCTTCACGGTTTCGCGGAGGGGCGGCAGCAAGAGGAGCGGTGGGGCCGTCTTGCCGCGCGCACGGAGGAGCATGTCGGTCCCGCGCAACGCGGTCCAGAGCATGGCGAGCGTGAGCAGCACCATGAGTACCGCTACAACGCCTTCCTCGATCATGATGCGCAGATGGAGCCCTAGCGGGGCCAGATCGTTTTTGGTGTATAAATTATCTGCAGCGATCGGTATGAGCAGGTACACCAGCGGCGAGCCGTAGCGTGGCAGCGGATCGTCGTGATCTGCTTCGCGTTGTTGTGCCTGACGTGCCCGCAGTGCTTCGGCCGACGCGGTGAATTGCTGCAACTCAGTGAGCGTCCGCTGTGCGTCTGTTTCTCGCCCCAATTGCCGGTCGATATCCGCCGTCGCCTGTGCTAGCATTTTTGCCTCCGTGTTGGCGGTCAGTAACTCGACCAGCGTGTCCGCGCCGCCGGTGAGTTGTCTACTCAGGGGTTTCCAGGCATGAAGCAGCGGTTCCGCCTCGTGCAGCCGCCCCTGGGCGATGAGCACGCGCATCCCCCCGCACACCCCCCGCGCCATGTTGCGTGATTCGGAAAGATAGGGGAACCATTCACTGAACACCAGCATGATGCGTTGCAAGTAGTCCTCGGTATACCGGGGTGGCGGCAGCAGGGCGAGACGTTTGTCGAGCATGGCACAACCATAATATCGGCATGCGGGCAAGCGCAGACCCGCCTGAAACTCGCGCAATCCAAGTTCAATATTGTGCTGATCGAAGATATAATCGTGCTTCGGCACCCTGGGTTTGGCGTAATACTCTTCTTGCGCATAGATCCCGCGTCCCAGGTAATAGCTCGCGAGTTTATAGTGATACAACGCATTATCCGGATCGACCCGCATGCCCAGGCGCATCTCTTGTTCAAACACCGGGTCGCGATAGTCCGGTGTCGCGTGTGGATAGGGCGCTTGCATGGGTAACAGCTTCCCCGTGTTCTTATCGTAGGATGGGTAGGGGGGCGTATCGGATTTTGGACGGAGGAAGGCGGCGTAGTAGGCGAAATAGGTCGCCGCATCGGCGTCATGTTGGTGCGCGACCCAGACGGCCCGCAAGTTCTCGGTGTTATCGAACCTTCCGCGCATGCGCCCCATGGCGGCCTCGCGCGCTTCGCGGAGCTGCCGCGTACGCGGTCGCTCGAGCGTTGGCAATTTCGGCAGACGAGGGTCAGTGTTTGCATTGTCCCATTCGCTATCGAAAGGCGAGCCGTGCAGTTTGTCGATCTGGAGAATAATTTCCTGCACCCGCACCAGTCCCCCATATCCCAGGAACACAGCCAATAGCAACGCTGCCGGAACGAGCACGGCGCGGGCGGCGAGGCGGAGGAGGGCGCGGGTTTTCATGCGCGCGCGGTTGGCCTCGCGCAGGCTGTCGGCGAGATCCACCGGCGAGCCGAAGGTGCGCGCGGCGCGGTTGATGGCCTCCTCCTCGCTCTTGCCCTCCTCGGTGACGACGCACGCGGCGGTGTCTTCCAGATGGCTCAAGACTTCCGCCTGCACGTCAAGGCGCAGCTCCGGGTCGTCACTGAGCCCGCTGGTCACTTGCTCGGCTATTTCGCGCAACCGTTCATCCGACATGTGGGTCTCCTTGTATGGTCGGGGTTGGAACCTTGATTTGCTTGATGGAAGGATGGACGTGATGGGGACGCGGCAGCCCCAATCAAGTAATCCTATCATCCTGCAAATCACGGTTCAGACAGCCGGCGAAAACAGGATGGCGTCCATGGCGCCGGAGAAGGCGCGCCATTCGGCGGAGCGGGTGCGGGCGAGGGCGTGGCCCTTGTGCGTGAGCTGGTAGTATTTGCGCGGCTTGCCGAAGGGGCCGGGCTGCCAGTCACTGACGATGATGCCTGCGCCTTCCAGGCGGTGCAGGCAGGGATAGAGAGTACCCTCCTTCCAGGCGAAGGCCCCGTCGGTACGCTCGTTGACCACTTTGATGATCTCGTAGCCGTACATCATGCGCTCATCGAGCAGCGATAAGATGACTGTTTCGACCGGGCTGATGCCCAGTTCTGTGGACGATGCCATAATCCACCCCCTATTACCGTGACGGCGTATACTGTGCCCGTCTAGGTATAAGCACTATACCTCGGCATACAAGGTATGTCAAGTGGGATGGGGGCATCATTTGGAGATATTTGCGGATGGTGTTTGGGCATGGTGGTCAGCGTTTCGCGTATGATCGTTAGGGGTGGGAATGAGGTGAATGCAGTTCAACTCAGCACTGTCGGTTGGTCGACTAATAGGCTGGCTTTCCTGAACCGTATAGGCCTGTCTTGACGAGGAAAACTCACCATAGTTTAGCCTCATAACTAAACTTTCGCAGGCTGTGCTATCCTGCCGGGGATAGCCGGGCTATGGCCCTGTTCCAGACAGTGCTGCTGACATGAGGCTGACCTAGTGGGTCACTTGTCACGTCCAGCGGTCATGGTTTCCTGCTGAATCTGCCGCGCCCATCGTCCCACGACCGGACGACGCGTATACGCGTGTGACCCGCCGACCTGGTGGCGACGCTCCTTAGCCCGGCGACGGCGCTCC
>DASXVL010000325.1:0-3605 GCA_036504255.1 Armatimonadota bacterium
ATTCCGATGATGGAAGAGAAGCCTGAGCCGCCTCCGGTCGTGCGCGAGAGCACGCTGGGTGCGGGCCAGAAGTCAGCGGCTGTTGCGATTCCGGCGAATAGCAAAGTCCGCATGTTGCTGGACCAAACGTACCTCACGACCGGCTATCCGGAATTGCGCTTCAGCAAAGGACGCGGCGCGAAGATCCAGCTCGGTTATGCCGAAGCACTGTACTTGAAGGGCCAGAGGGGCAAGGGCAATCGCAACGAAGTGGAAGGCAAGGATTTCATCGGCAACCACGATGTCGTCATAGCGGATGGCGGCGATCATCGCGTCTTCCGGCCGTTGTGGTGGCGCACGTGGCGCTACATGGAACTCACGGTGGAGACCAAGGACGAACCGCTCAGCATTGAAGATCTGCGCGGGATTTACACCGGCTATCCGTTCGAGCGCAAGGCGCGCTTCGATGCGGGCGTGAAAGAGATCGACAGGATTCTGGATACCGGTTGGCGTACCGCGCGATTGTGCGCGCATGAGACGTATCAGGATTGTCCGTACTACGAGCAATTGCAGTACGCGGGCGACACGCGCATACAGTCCATGGTGTCGATGTACATGACTGGCGACGGGCGCCTGGCGCGCAATGCAATCGATCTGCTGAACACATCGCGCACGAGCGAGGGTGCGACGATGAGCCGCGCTCCAACGCGTCTGCATCAGTACATTCCCGGGTTTTCGCTGTGGTGGATCGGGATGGTGCATGACTACTGGATGTATCAGGACGATCCGAAGTTCGTGAAAGAGATGTTGCCGGGTGTGCATGCGGTGCTGTCGTTCTTCGCGGCGCGGCAACAGGCCAACGGGTCGATAGGTGTGATGCCGTGGTGGAACTACGTCGATTGGACGAAGGAGTGGAGGGGTGGCGCGCCGGGTGGCGATGCCGAAGGCTCGAAGGCTCCTGCCGACCTGCAATTGCTGCTCGCATATCAATGGGCGGCGCGTTTGGAAGATGCGATGGGATCGAAGGCATTGGCTGCGGAGTATCGTGAAGCCGCACGGCTATTGAGCACGACGATTCAAAAGCTGTACTGGGATGATGGGCGAAAGATGTATGCGGATGGTGTGACCAAGAGCGGTTATTCTCAACATACAAATGCGCTGGCGGTGCTCGCTGGATTGACGCAGGGCAAGGCGGCTCGTGACTTAGCGGAGCGCGTTGCGGCGGATACTTCACTGGTGCAATGTTCGATTTACTTCCGCTACTATCTGCATCAGGCGCTGGCCCAGTCGGGCGGCGGTGATGGCTATCTCGATCAGCTTGGGCAATGGCGCACCATGCTGAGTTACGGATTGACGACGTGGGCTGAGGTGCTGGATCCGACGCGCAGTGACTGCCATGCGTGGGGCGCGAGTCCGAACATCGAAGTGTTTCGCACTGTGCTGGGAATCGATTCCGCGGCGCCGGGCTTTCAGCGCGTGTTGATCCGGCCATCGTTGGGCAAGCTGACCAAGGTGTCAGGCGCAATCCCGCATCCCAAGGGCGAGGTGGCGGTGAGCCTGGCGCTGGAGGGCGGAAAGCTGAAGGCGGACGTGAAGCTGCCGTCTGGAGTAAGTGGAGAGTTCGTGTGGAAGGGCAAGACGAGAAAGCTCGACGCAGGCGTCTCTCGATTTGTCATTGAGTAATTCGATGGCACACGTACCGTACTTGGCCCTGCTTCCATTTCTGGCTGGCGCGCTCATTGGGGCGGAGCCCTCTGTCATAGAATTGCGTATCGCAAATGAAACCGTGCCGGCCGGCGGCACGGTACAAATCAAGATATTCCTTGCAGCACCGACGCCGATACTGACGGGCCGAATTGTAATGAAACTCGACCCGGCCGTATTCGGCCCTATCGCTTCGGTAAATGTCTTGAGTGCGACAGGCGATGCATTCGGTTACGCCAAGGTGGAAGGCCAGCAGGTGGACGCGCATTTCACCTCGCTATCAGGCGGCGTCGGGCGTCTGCGCAACCAACCCGTCATGATGATCTCGGTGCCAGTGCTGCCGGGCGCAGTACGCGGTTTGAGCGCGCCGGTCATTGTGGATTCCGGCGGTACGCGCTGGAAAGATGTGGACGGCACGGAATACGGCATTACTGCAAAGCCCGGTGCCGTTACTGTGGGCGGCGTGCTGTCCATTCAGAGCGTGACGCCAGGAGGCGGCCTGCTGCCCTCCGGCACGCCGGTGGTGATCGTGGGAACGGGTTTCGCTGCTGGCGTCTCGGTTGAGGTGGAGGGTGCCGCCATTTCGCCGGCACGCTATATTTCAGAGCAACAGATCTCGTTATCGATGTCTGCTCGGGCGGACCTGAATGGCAAGCTCATCCGCGTGAGCAATCCCGACGGAACGCAGGTCGAGTTCTTCTCGTCGCTGAACACGACCGTGGTTGAGACTCCGAGCGACACCACATTGGCCGCTTTACGCCCAATCCTGCCGCTGCGACCGGTGTCTGCGACCCGGTTGGGGTCGCTCTCTCCCGGGACGGCCATCGTGCTCGCAAACCAGAACGTAGATCCGGTAGAGATCACCTTTACTGCGTTGGGCATGCGTGACCAGGTAATGAAGCAGAGCAAGATTACGCTTCCTCCCGAAGCAATATATGTGCGCGACGCAGTGGAGTTGGGCAACCTTTACCTGCGCGTGCTTGCTTCCGCACCTGTGCGCATGCTTCAGTTGGCCTATTCCTCCTCCCCGGCCGGTGCGTTCGATGCGCAACCCGTGACGCCTCTGCCTCCGCCCGTTCAGCAATTATCCGTGTCGCCTATTACGCTTTCCTGGGAGTGGCAGGTCGGATCGAGCAGGCCGGCAGCCCAGAGCGTGAGCGTGTGCTCGTCAGGCGAGACTTTGCCCTTCACCGTTTCGGTGTCGACGGACGCGGGCGGGAAATGGCTTTCCGCGCCCGTGCAAGGCACCAGCCTCCTTTTTAACCGGGGCTGTTTTTCTCCGAATTTTGTCGTGACCGTGGATCCCGCCGGCTTGGCTGCGGGCGTCTACACAGGAACGGTCACCTTGACGCCGTTAGGTACGAACCCGAAACCGTCGGTCATCCAGGTGTCACTTAACGCGACTGCGTTACCCTTCATCACCGTTGACAGGGCCGGGTTGAATTTCAACGCCCCGTTGGGAGATCCACCGCCCCAGCCGAAGACGCTCCAGATCGACAGCAACGGCGAGCCGGCTAAATTCACCGTGACTGCGGGCACGGCGTCGTGGCTTTCGGTGACGGCCAGCGCCGACACCACGCCAGCCACGCTAACGGTATCGGCTAACCCGGCGGGACTTGCCCTGGGAAATTATTCCGGAAGTCTCACCATCCGCGGTCCTGCAAACGAGCGCACCATCGCGGTAATGCTACAAGTTTATTCACCGTTACCGCCGCCATCGTTCGGACCTATGACGGCCGACCCAGCAGCGCTTTCCTTTTCCGCGCAGGCGGGCGGTCCGGCGCCAGACCCGGGGGTAGTGGCGGTCCATCCCGTATTCGCGCCGGTGACGGCCGCCGTGGAATCCGGCGCAGCATGGCTGGCAGCTTCGGTCAATGCTGGCATCGACTGGACCGTCTCAATCAGCGTCAGACCGTCCGGCC
>DASXVL010000326.1:0-10731 GCA_036504255.1 Armatimonadota bacterium
CGCCCGCAAGTCGATGCCGTCCCGGCGACCGTCCGCGTCAACGCGCGAGGAGCCACGGTCGTTATCACTCAAACAAATGGGGCAAATGGTGAAGCAAGCCTTTGGCTTCTGAAAATACATCACAATCTTTGCGTACACCCCAACCTGTCGCAAAAGAGGACCATTGGGCGCAAGTGGCGAATAAAATTTGCTGTATTATATACAAACTAGTGCGGGAACTATCCCTCCCTCCGCGCGTAGGCCGTCTTGCGGGCCGGGGTGGGATTCTGACTCTCTAAAAACGTACAGCCAGCCGTTGGCGTCCGCAATACGAGACAACTCACGGTTTTGGTGAGGGCCGGATGGTATGCTCTCAGCTTCATGTACTCGCAATCGTTATCCCAGCTAGGGATCGGTAGGGAGCGACAGAGAAGGAGAGATCATGAATTTTTTTACCGCTTTTAAAGTGAAAATGGCGCTGCGTTCCAACTCGGACGGCGCCCGGGAATCGGCCGTAAAAGCGCTCGGCACGTCACATGATCCCAGCGCCATTGAACTGCTGACCCCCATGCTGCGTGATGCCAGCCCGGTGGTACGGCGTGCCACGATCATCGCGCTCGGACAACTGGGGGACATTCGCGCACTCGAACCCCTCAAAAGTGCCCAGCATGACATCAAGCCCACCATTCGCAAGGCCGTCGCCACCGCCCTCGGCCAGCTCAATGATGTGCGGGCCGCCGCCCCCCTCGCGGAATTAATCAAAGACAAAGACCCGGACACACGCACCGCCGCCGTGGCAGCTATTATCAAAATTGGCGCTCCAGCCGTCGACGCGCTTGTCACGCTGCTGCAAGACCAGGACGAGACGGTCCGTCAGGCAGCGCTGCAGGCGTTAGGCAAGATTCACGATCCGCGCGCGATTGAGCCGCTAGTGCTCATGCTCAATCGTCATGAGTCCGACGTGGCATTAGTCGCCACGGCGTTGCACGCGATGAATTGGCGTCCCACGACGCCGATGGAGCGCGTGCGTTTTGCCATGGCGCGGGGGAAATTCGACGAGTTAGTGGCCGACGGCGAGAACGCCTTGGAATCGCTCATCGGGGTGATACAGGATAAGAATGCCGATGTGCGGAAAGTTGCCGCGGTGGCGTTGGGGAAAATCGGCAGTCCGCGGGCCATTCCGGCGCTCCTCGCGCTGCTGCCCGACGAGCATTCGGAGGTCCGTGAAGCCGCCGCGCGCGCCTTGGGACAGATTGGCGATGCCGCCGCGGTCCCCGGCTTGATCGAGGCGCTGGAGGATGATAATTCGGAAGCGTTGGAGGCTGCGGCCTGGGCGCTGGGCAAGATTGGCGATCCACGGGCCGTCGACGCGTTGGCGCAACTCTCGTTTAAGGATGTCGAGCACCGCGTGCGGGCCACCGCGTTGACGGCGCTCGGGCAATTCGACGATCCCGGGACACTCGAACCGCTCATGCTGGCCTTTCGCGATAAACGCTATGATGTGCGCAAGGCGTCCATGGATGCGCTGGTCAAAATTGGCAGCGTGATCCTGCCTTCATTGGAAGGGGCGCTGTCGGACAATGAGGCGCACGTGCGGCGGGCCGCCGCGACCACCATGCGCCAATTGTGCGACCCGAATGCCGTCTGGTGTTTGATGCCTGCCCTGCACGATCAAGATGCGGGCGTACGGCGTGAAGTGATTGCGGCGTTGGCGCAAATCTGCGATCCGCAATCCGTCAGTGGCATTGTCCACGCGTTGAGCGATGACGAAATGGACGTGCGGCTGGCGGCGATTACCGCGCTGGGGCGGTTCCACGATCCGCGTACGGTGCAAGCGTTGATCCCGCTGGTGCGCGAAGATATGTTGGAGCTGGCCGTGGTGGAATCGCTGCACGCCATCGTGCAGGCGAATGCCCCCGCGTTGGACACCGCGGATTTGCAGGATCTTATCGAGTTACCATTTGTGTCGCGTGCGATCGAGATTGAACAGCAGGAGAAAGAGTTGCGCGCGCAAATTACGCAGATGGCGCGGCGGGAATTGACGCAGCGGGGGGCTCAGGTATCTCCGGCGTCGTAGCCGCCGCCACGTGCAGCACGAGCTGTGCAGTGCGTCGGGTGGCTTCGCCATCGCCCAGCCAGCTGCGTATGGCGGCAAATGCCTGTAATTGCCGGTCCCGTGCAGGGGAGTGCTCCAGTAAAGGTAGCAGTGTCGCGGCCAATCCTTCCGGATTGGCCGCGTGCTGTAACAGCTCCGGCACCACAAAATCCTCGGCCAGAATATTCGGCAAGGCGATGTGCTGCAGCGCGCCGCTGCGGCGAAGTAGCTGGTACTGAACCCAATCGGCCGACGTGCCCCGGTAGGCCACCACCATCGGTACCCCCAGGCAGGCTAACTCCAGCGTCGCCGTGCCGGACGCCACCAAGGCGGCATCGGCAGCCGGCAGAGCATCGTAGGCCAGCCCATCCAGGTAACGGATATCCAAATCCGCCGGGGCCATGCGCCGCACGGTTTCTTCCCCAATGCTCGGCGCTACCGCCAGCAGGCAAAGTGGCGTCGGGTGCAGGCGACGCAGCGCCGCGAAGAAGACCGGCAACAGCAGGCGCACCTCTTTCCGCCGACTGCCGGGCACCAGGGCGACCACGGGACGCGTGTCCGCAATACCCAGCGCCGCGCGCGCGTCCGCCCGTGTGGCGGCCCGCTGCTGCAGGTAGTCGAGCAAGGGGTGACCGACCCAGAGAATAGGCGCGGGCGCGCCCGCTTTGCGCAGGTTCTCCGCCGACCAGGGGAAGGGCGTGGCGATGGCGTCCACCAGAAAGGGTAAGGCGCCGGGGGCGCGGTGGCGCGACCAACTGCCGGGCGGAATGTAATAGACCGTGCGGATGCCGTGGCCGCGCAGACGGCGCAGCAGGCGCACGTTGAAGGCTCCGAAGTCGATAAGTACCAGCACATCGGGCGGATCGGCCAGCAACTGCCGCACGAGTCGCTGCATCTGCACCCACAGTCCCGGGACTTTGCGCAGCGCTTCCGGAATACCGATCGCGCCCCAATGCTCGCTGCTGGCGATGAGATCAACCCCGGCCTGGCGCATGCGCGTGCCGCCCACGCCGGACAGGCGGACCTCGGGCGCAAGGGTGCGGAGCGTTTGGGCCAAGTAGGCCCCATGGGCATCGCCGGAGGGTTCACCGGTCAAGATGAAAATGCGCATCATATCAATCCGTGATCGCCGGGTCATTGGCCGGAGGCGTTGCTTTCGGCGGCGGCGTGCTCTCCGGTTCGCTACCCGCGTCGGGCGGATTGATCGGATTGACCGTCTCATCGGTAATCGGGCCGGTGGTTGCCTTCTTGGTCGTGGTCCCGGTTGGAGTACGGCGGGTACGCCGGCGATGGGAAGTACCGTCGTCATAGCGGGCATCTGCGGTGTTCGGGGCGAGTGCCGGCACATCGGAGGGGCGGACGCCATCCTTCCAGACATGGGAGGCTTGATCTTTGGAGAGCCGGGAGGCCTCATCCGGCGACAGAATACGAATGGGGTGGGGCTTGTCGTGTTGCAGTTTCGACGGCTGCAGGAAACGCGGCGAAAAGACATCGCGGGCGAGAAAGAATCCCATGGCTGCGGTACACAGAAGAGTCGGTATGAACCAGAGAGACGTGGCAAGCACCCCCGGCAAATAGCGCCGGCGTCGTGCAACCGATGTATACAGCCGCTGTTCCATACCGTCAATATACCCTGAAGCGTGCCTGTCGTCAACGCATGCCGCCCGCCACGTGTTGTAGCGGGGAGATGGTGTCCGAATTACCGCCGGTTCATGCTATCATGATGTAGCGCTGCAAGGAGTTTTCACTGATGACACAGCATTTTACCGCAAGCATTTGGCAAGAAGATGATTGGTATATTGCGCAATGCCTAGAGGTCGATGTCGCCAGTCAGGGGAAGACACGTGACGAGGCTGTTGCCAACCTACGCGAAGCCCTACATCTCCATTTCACTCCTCCTATTGCCACGGTGGCCCCGGACATTACCTCAATTGAGGTAGACGTGCATGCCACCTAAGAGGCTCTCATCGTTCACGAATAGAGCATGAAAGAGATGCCCGCGTGCGTGGGTGCACAAGTGAAGAAAACCGGGGACGCCGGGCTTGGGCCCTGTTCCAGACCGTGCCGTTGACAGTAAGCCAACCTGGAGTCAGCAGCACCGTTTGGAAGCCGACGCCCGTCGCGCTCAGCCTCTCGATAGTACATCCCCGGACATGTCTCTGGCGGTACGCTGAGCGCGACTCCGGGCTGCGGCCCTCCAGCGGCTTCCAAACGGTGCTGCTGACACCAGCCCAACCTATAGTCCTTAGCACGGTCTGGGGCCGGTGGGGGACTGTCCTCGCGTTAACGCCACGGTGGCGGTAGCGACGCCGGGACCAGGATTAGTCGTGCTGGGGGGCATCCGCGCCCGGTGCTGGACTGTCCCTGTGCGAGAGGCGCTCCAGAGGGGACAGTCCAGCACCGAGCACCAGAGACAGCGTGGGCACTCGGCGTGCAGCGAGCGCGTCCTCGCCGAACGGGCGCCAAGTGCGAGGACAGTCCCAAACGCTTTTCGCAAATCGGGTGGTTGCTTATAAGTCGATACCAGTCGCGCTCAGCCTCTCGAAGGTGCATCCCCGGACATGCCTCGCGCGGCACGCTGAGCGCGACTCCGGGCTGCGGCCCTCCAGCGGCTTCCAAACGGTGCTGCTGACACCAGCTCAACCTACAGCCCTTAGCACGGGCTGGAACTCTGCTGAAGGTATATGACTTGTCACCCCGACGTCGGCAGCGGCTCGGGCGGGGTGGGCGGTGGCGTGGGGGAGGGTTCCGGAATCACGGTCGGTTGCGGCTGTTCCGGGTCCGGGGTCGGGGTCAGCGGGGGCACGGTCGGTTCCGGGTTCGGCGGCGCGGGGGGTGGGGGAATCTGCGGCACTTCCGCGGGAACCGTAATCTCCGCTGTGCTCGTGTTCATGTCCAGCCAATGCGTGTCATCCCACATCGCAATACCTCCCTGCCAATATTACCGAGCTATTGTGCGCCATAGGCCAGGCAGAGTGCGTGTGGTTTTTACCCAATTGCACGCATGGGGCGACACCCGAAGGCGCCGCCCCATGCGTTATGCAAGATCGCAGGGCCGTTATTCGCGCGTGTATGTCGCGGCGATGCCTTTATGAATGAAGGCATAGAGATCGTCGATGGGTAGGCGCTGCTGCTCCATGGTGTCGCGGTCGCGCACGGTGACGGTCTTGTCTTCCAGTGTTTGGAAGTCTACCGTGACGCAGTAGGGCGTGCCCACCTCGTCATGGCGGCTGTAGGCTTTGCCGATGTTGCCGGTATCTTCGTAAACGACGCGCATTTCGCCGGTGGCCTGCAACTCGCGTTTGATGCCTTTGGCCACCTCCACAATTTCCGGGGCGTTGCGCTTCAAGGGCACTATCGCCGCCTTGATGGGCGCAATGGAGGGCTTCAGGCGCAGCACGGTGCGCATCTCGCCGTTCGGCTTGATCTCTTCGTCATAGGCTTCGCAGAGCAACGCCAGCATGCCGCGGTCCACCCCCGCCGAGGGTTCGATGACGTAGGGCACAATCGGCTTGTTGGTCACCGGGTCGGGGATGGTCAGCTTCGCCGTGCTGTGCTCGTTCTTCGTCACCTGCGCCGTCAGCCCGAGCGTGTCCTGATTCTTCGAGTGCGAGCCCAGGTCGAAATCGGTGCGGTTGGCGATGCCTTCGATTTCTTCCCAGCCGATGGGATATTTGTAGAAGATATCCACCGTCGCCTTGGAATAATGCGCCAGTTCATCTTTCGGCACGTGGTAGAGCTTCAGGTTCTCCCGCTTCAGGCCCAGCGTGGTCCACCAGTGCATGCGATCTTCGATCCAGCGCTCGTGCCAGGCTTCGTCTTCGCCGGGACGCACGAAGTACTCGATCTCCATCTGCTCGAATTCCCGCACGCGGAAGATGAAGTTGCGCGGGGTGATCTCGTTGCGGAACGACTTGCCGATCTGCGCGATGCCGAAGGGCAGGCGACGACCGGTGGAATCGACCACGTTTTTAAAGTTGATAAAGATGCCCTGCGCGGTTTCCGGGCGCAGGTAGGCGTAGGAGTCATCCGTCGCCACCGGGCCCACCGTCGTCTTGAACATCATGTTGAACGGGCGCGGCTCGGTGAGGTTAGTGGACCCGCACTTCTCGCACTTGCCGTTCTTCACGTGGTCGGCGCGCCAGCGGCTCTTGCACTCGCGGCAATCGACCATCGGATCGACGAAGGTATCTTCGTGTCCCGAATATTTCCACACCAGGCGGTTCATGAGAATGGTAGAGTCGAGCCCTTCCATATCATCGCGCTCGTAGACGTTGGCGCGCCACCAGGCCTGCTTGATATTGTTCTTTAACTCGACGCCGAGCGGTCCATAATCGTAGGTGCCCTGCAGACCGCCGTAGATCTCACTTCCGGCGAAAATGAACCCCCGCCGTTTACACAGCGAGACGAGTTGATCCATGGATGTTGCTGGCATAGGAATATCCTTTAATCGGGCAAAATATCGGCATGCTCAGTATACCGATTTTTTTCACGAGAGGCTAGCCGCCCGGTGGATGGTGACCTGCGGCGGGGCGGTGATTTCCGCCTCGATGACGCCCTGCATGTTGCGCCCCCACGACACGGTAATGTCGCCGTGCGGGGTGGACACCGTGCCGCGCGCCCACGCCAGGTCGCCGGGGCGCGGGTCGAAGATCGCCTCGGTGAAGCCGGGGGTGAGCGGGCGGATGCCGAGCAGATAGCCGCTGATGGCCCAGTTCACGCTGCCGCCCCAGGTTTGCGCGTGCGAATTCCGCGTGGCCTGCCAGCCCTCGGTGAAGGTCATGGCCCCGGCGTCCAGGATGTCGCGCCCGTACCAATCGTGCAGCACTTGCCGCGCGGCCTGCTCGTGCCCCGTGGTGAACAACACCGCGAGAATGCGGTCCATCCAGTACGGGCTAGCGACATTGGTCTCCTGCTGGCCGGGTACCAGCGCGCGGGCGAGGAAGGCGGCGGCCTGCGCCTGTTGCTCCGGCGTGCCGAGTCCCAGCGCCACCGCCTGCGCGTTGCTCTGTACCACGCAGGCGAAGTAGCTGCCATCTTCGCGCGGCGGGATATTCCAGGGACCGAAGATCGCCCCGGGGATACGCGCGGCTAATTGTGCGGCCACTGCGTCATTCGGCGTGAGGTGGTCGAACCAGGCGCCGTGCGCGTCAGACCAGAAGCGCGCGGTGATCACCGACGTCATCAGGGCATCTTTGTCGGCGCAGAACGTGGCAAAGGCCGTGTCACCACACGCCTGCGCCACGGCGTGAGCGCTCCGCCAGGCGCGCAACAGCAAAAGATTTAGCGACAACGAGTAGGGCGATTTATCGAGTATCGCCCAATCGAGAAAGGCGCAATGCCCATCCGGCTGAATGAAGAGCCCTTCCGACGTCATATTCGGCGCGGCAAAGACACGCAGGAACCCCTGCAGGGCGGGCAGGCATTCACGTAGCAGGTCACGGTCGCCGGTCAGTAGATAATAATCCCAGAGCGAGTGCACCCAGTTGAAATCCTGATCGGGAATCGACATGAAGGTCGGCTCGGTGGGGAGGACGGAATTCAGCGCGCCGCTGGGGTACTGCGCTTGTGATTGCGCGGCCTGGCGCAGCGCGCGCCGCCACAGGCTGGTATCGCCAAAGGTGGCCGCCGCCCCGAGGGCGGAGACGCAGGCATCGCCGAGCCACTGCGCCTGCTCGCGGCTGTTGTTGTCCACGAAGGCGTCGAGCATGCCGGCGCGCAGCGTGCGTTCAGCGGTCTCCCAGATACGCGTGATGGTCTCATCCGCGCAGGCGAAGGGATGCGCCGTGATGGCGTGATGCGTACGGCATGCCGTGACGCGCAGAGCGAGGGGCGCGCGCACGGTGACGACGTGGTAGCGGTAGCCGCGCGGCAGGAAGGATTGCCAGCTCGTGTTCCCCGGCGCGGCCACGACGCGGTCGGCCACCCCTTCGTAGGGTGCGCCAAACCCCCCGCAGGGTATCGGCTCGCCAGTCGCAGTCAGACCGGTCGCATAGATAGAATCGATGATCTCGCCCCCGGTTGCCCCCTGCGTCTCGACGCGCGCGTAGGCGGCATGATTCCAGCCGAAATCGAAGGCCAGCGTCACAAACCGTCCCGGCTCCGGCACGATATGCACCCAGCCGTCCGCGTCGGCACGCGGCAGGTCAGACAGCGGCGCACGCGTTTCCGCGCGCCAGACATCGAGCAGGTTGTCCGCCGTGTGCGCGTTCTCTGCGTGCCCCCCCATTGCGGCCCAGACAAGGGAGTCCGGAGACACCAGCGTTTCCGCCATCGGCGCGAGCCCGCGCGGCTCGACGCCGGTCCACGGCGGGCAGCCGGGAGGGCCGAGATAAAACGGTTTGCGCCAGTCGGCGTCATCAAGGGCGGCCTGGACAGCCACCGGGCAGCGCCAATCCGCCGGTTCCTGCCCGGCGTTGCAGCGCTCCTGGAAACCGATATGTTGTGTCAAGCGCGCATTCGTGCGCTCGTACCATTCCGCGTTACGCGCTTGCCAACTCAGGTCGCTGCGCAGCAGCAGTGTCTCGCCGTTGGCGAGCTCGATGTCACCTTCCAGCAGTAGTCCCGTGCGATAGCGGAACAGATACTGCCCGGTGGAGACGCCGAACTGGTGCACAAGCACGGCGATCCAGTTCTCGCCCGGGTGCAGGTAGGGGGCGAGATCGACCTCGTCATAGGCCTGATGGTCAGGAAAGCAGCGTGCCGGGCCACGGCTGGCCTGCTGCCCGTTCACCCAGAGCAGGTAGCGCGCATCTGCGGTAAGGCGCACCTGGGCTTGCCGAACCTCGCTGGGCAGCACGAGGAGCTTGCGAAAGGCATAATAGCGGTTTTGCTCGCCGCCGGCATCGGTCTGCCACGAGGGGCCGCCGATCCAGCAGCTCCGAGAAAACGGTAGGTGGGGGGAAGTCATGATAGGTCAACCTCGGTTCTTTTTTTGCGCAGGGATGGCCCCGTTTCCTGCACGGGAAGCAAATAATAACGCACGATTACCATCATAAAGAGCGTACCCACCCCCAAAATTACCGCCGCCACCAGGAAACATTGCCGTAGCGTCAAGGAGCGGAGCAACCAGGTGCCGATGAATGGGGCGAGCAAGCCGCGCACGCCGACAAGGAAGGTATGCATGGCCGCGTAGCGCGGAATGCCCTCACGTCCGGTGAAGTACATGACGCCGTTCAGCCAAGTCAGGTCGATGCCCGGATTGCCGATGCCCATGGCGATGGCGGCGAACATGAGCGTGGGGACGCTATGGGCGTGCGCGTAGATGAGCGGGGCAATGCCGCACATGGCAAAGGAGAGAATGACCGTCAGCAGCGGGCTGTAGCGATCCATCAAGCGCCCCCAAATGCCATAAAACACGGCGCTCGTCCCGGCGCCCACCATGGCGAGGATGCCGACCCATTCGTTGGAGATATGCAACTCGTCTACCTGGAAGAGCGGCATCAACGGTCCGGGAAGCAGGTTGCCGAAGCCACAGATAAAAAAGCCCAGCGAATAGAGGCCAAAACGACGGTCCTTGAAGAGCGTCATCAGGCCTTCCTGCATCTTGAAGCGCGTCTCCCCCGCCGCTTCCAGCGGCGCTTCGCGAATGTGGTTGAACATCCACGCGGCGAGCAGCCCCAGCGCCCCCGCGACCGGAAACACCAGACGATACGGGAGCGCGTGCGCGAGCCACGGTGCGCCCAGGTAGCCGAGGAGCACGACGAGGGCGGCGACGAGCACGCGCGGCACGTTTCGTTGGATTTCATGCGCAATCACCAGCGCCGCGGCCAGCGCTACCGCGAGGACCCAGGAGCGCGGCAGCCCGGACTCCATGAGGCGGCCCACGTAGAGTCCGCTGACCATCGCCATCATCGTCATGCCGATACGCACCATGCCCATCAAGCGCCCGCGATAGTTATCCGGATAGGCGTCTTTCATGACGGAGGCGTAGGCGGGGGAGGTGAAGCAACTGAGAATTTGCGAGGCGATGACCAGGCCGATGAACACGGGGGTGGTCATGGCGAAGGCCATGAAGAGAATAGGCAGGCGGGAGATCAAGCTTAGCCAGTACATGTAGGGTTGCTTGGGCCGGTTCTGCATGTGCCAGGCCACGAACATGCTGAGCAGATGCCCGAGGAAAGGCGCGGAAATGAGCAGGGAGATGGCAAAGGGCGAGGCGTGCAGGTCGCGGCGGGCGATGACCCCGAAAAAGGGGAGCGTCATGCCGCTGTATAGCCCAGCCAACCACGCCGCACGGGCATCCCAGCGGTAGGTCTGTTGAATGGCTTTCGGCACAAAACGCATGAAAAACATAAAGACTTGCCCGTGCGACACCGCACTTACCCTACTACCTTCTTCCCCAGCATAGCGGCTCCTGCCCAATGCCATTGGGTGCAGGTACTTTCTGTGAGGTTTTTCGGCGGTGTTTGGTCTGCTTCGTTGGGGATAGGGGCCGTATCTGCACAATGTTGGCGTATGCTCCCCGTGGTAGGGGCCGCCCGCCGTGGCGGCCCACACGTATCCGCAACCGCAGCCGTGCGGCGTGAGGAGGACGGGTTGTGAGGGCGTTCATGCACCGTCCCTCTCCTCGGTGTAGCGCGCGCCCGCAGTGGCACGCTTGTTTCGCCTGCCGATCCGTGCAGCGAGAGTGACGGGGCGTTCCCAAATTGGTATCC
>DASXVL010000327.1:0-3597 GCA_036504255.1 Armatimonadota bacterium
CTCCCTTCCGGTGAGATGCCCTGGCCTTCTCGGCGCACGCTGATGCGGTATCTGTGCCAGTGGCACGGCCGTATGGTGTTCGCTGGTGAAATCAGCAGGAGGGGAAGATCAGGGGGTGGTTATCCTATACCAAAAAACCAATTCAATGTCAATATATGCTTATATAATGATGCAATGATAGCCAACCGGTGCGGCGTCTACATAGGGATGGCGCTCATCTGCACCGGCATCATGCCTGATCTGTGGGTCTGGCGCCTCTGAAGGTGGACCGTTTATTGATTGGAACGGATTTTTGCTTGGAAATCAAGCGTGCGCTTCCCTGGAGCAGCAGACCGTTCGAAGGCCGTGGAGATTGGGATTGGTGTCGCAACCTTCCGCACGCACCATGTGTCGGCGTCGAACTGCGCCGCGCCATCCGTGCAGAAACGGACCGCGGAGGCGTTCCCGGATTGCGCAGAGACATTCAAGCGGGCGTTACATCCATCGCCGCTGTCATCATCGCTGCCCAGGTCGGTGGAACTCTCGGGATTGCGCGCTGCTCCCGCCCAGACATCGACGAAGGCGTCCACCCGGGTACTCATCATCTCGACACAGTACCATCCGGTCTGGTGCGCAGTAAAATGGAAGGTATCGCCATACGATCCATCCGCAAGCAACAGATCGCTGGACGTGATGGTCCCGGAGCCACTCCAAGCATCCTCGGCGCTCCCCCCATCTCCCCCGCCACAGCCGGCAAGGAGTAGTACGACCCCACAACGCACGGCGAGTAGTAACAGAACGGTCCGACGCGTCATCGTGTGCTCCCAGCGATACATGGATATCACATGGTTACTGTCGGGAGCGGAGGGGTGATCATGGGACATCCCTCCGCTCCCGTCCCTTGTCGATCGTTGGGGCTCCACGCGATGGCTGGATCGTACTCCTTGGAGGCACCCCAGCAACAACGATTAGAACGCATAGCCGATGCTGAGCGAGGTCCACATCACGCTGTCATAGTCGGACGTCTCCAGGTTGCCGGAATAGCCGTTCAGCGTGAGTTGTCCGAAGAGCCCGGAGGAGCGGTCGTTCTCACGGCTGTTGCCAAAATGCTGGCGGAGGATAAAACGTCCCCCGTGGGGGATGATGCCGGCGCCATACATGGTTCCGCCATGGGAGTGATAGAATACCGAGGCGCACAGGCCTGTCCCATCAACATCGGCAATCGTCCAGTGCATCAGCCCGCCTTCGACCGACCAGGAGGAACCGAGTGCATAATTGTAGGCGCCTTCGAGAGTGATGCCGCTTTCCGAGCCCGTCGTACTGGTTCCCTCCCCCCAGGTCGTGGTCTCGATCTGGGCGAGATTGACGCCGCCGGATACCAGAAAGTGCCCTTCGGCGTGAGCCAGGGTCGCTATCCCGGTGAGCAGGAGGCACAAACAGAGGCTGGACATGATCCGTTTTGGTGACATTGGCATGGTCTTCTCCTTGTGTATGGTGATATCGCGAACCGTGACTGCCGCACGGAGTTGCGCGTGTACCCTTCGCCTGTTATTGGGCGATGTGCTGTAGGGACTGCACGAATGCCGGATCCTTGCAGAGGTCATCGATCATCTTCGTGAGCAGCGTGCTGGCGAAGTTGTTTTCCCAGTTACGGGAATTGATCCCCAAGGCTTTGGAGTCCTTATCCGCGAATTCCTGCGCCTTCTCGTAGAGGGTTTTCGTGTCATCGACGGTCTTCATCTGACTGATGCTCTTGACTTCGCCGGAGATATCAGTGGATAGGAAATTGACCAGGAGTTTGACCCGGAAGACGTTCATGTCGCCGACGATGAGGGCGGCCGGTGATTTGACGATGCCGATCTGCGATGTGTCTTTGATCACGATCACGGTAAACCCGGCATTGCGCAATTGGAATGCCAGGGCATTGGCGATGGTTTGCCCCATGGTGGGCGAGAGCTTGTACGGGTCCATCTGTTGGCGACCGACGCCGAAGGCCACGTTGGTGTAACTTTTCCCGGGATTGGCCTCGGCGTCTTTGGTGTCAAAATGACAAATGGCGATGGTCTTGGCGTCCGCCCCAGGGATCTTTGCGATCAAGGCGGTTTCCGTGCGGTACTCCGGATTGATCAGCAATGACTGCTTCTCACAGCCAACGGCTAGGAGGACCAGCAGCGAGACTGCACAGGCGAGTAGGTACTTCATCAATGTCTCTTCCTTTCATGGCGGCATTTCTGCCGTTGCGACGGCTGTATGAGGAAAGATGCTGCTACTCCACCACGAGAGACGCTCCCGTTTCGGTCGGCTCCGTCCCACGCGCTCATCCCCTGTAGACTGCTCACCGTCACTCCGGCGTCTGTTCCGCAAAGTGGCAATTTTCGGAAGTGCGGATGCGCGTGTCACGCTTCATCATGCTCGCCTCCTTGAACATCTATGAATTCATCCTGACTTATGCTATAGAGAACATATGTTTTTTGAGTTAAAATAGGAATCCCAGCGATGAAAAACCATCCCAGGGCCTTGACAGGTCTGTTCCAAAGTCCGTACACTACTTCCGAAAATTGCCACTTATCGGAAGTGCCACCGCAATCTTCATATCAGACCAACACAACACTCCCCCTGATTCCACCCCCCGGTATCCCACAGGAACTCGCAACATACGCGCAAAAGGCTCAGGGCTATTTAGACGACCATCTTGCCCCCAGCACGCTCCAGGTGTACGAACGCGATTGGCAGGGATTTCAACGATGGTGCCTGACATTTCGCCTCGCCTCGTTGCCGGCGGAGGTCAGCACCGTGGCGCTCTATATCACGTGGATGGCCGAGCGTGGGCGGACACTCTCCACCATCAAGCAACACTTGGCAGCGATCAAAGCGAAACATGTGGAACACGGCTATCAGACCCCGACACAGTCACCAGTGGTCAAAGGGGTGATTCGCGGGATCGGTCGGAAACATGGCCGCCCACCGCAAGGCGCCGAAGCGCTCCTCCCCGAGACCCTCACCAAGTTATTGGCGATCATTGATGTCTCCAAGTTAATCGGAAAACGTGACCGTGCCTTATTACTGCTGGGCTTTGCCGGTGCATTTCGTCGCTCGGAACTGGTGGATCTCAATTTCAATGATATGGAGTGGCATGACGAGGGGGTCATCGTTCTCTTACGACATTCAAAAACCGATCAACAGGGTCACGGGCGCATTGTTGGAATTCCTCGTGGCAAGCGACCGGAAACATGTCCGGTGCTCGCAATAGAAACCTGGTTGCAGGCGGCAAAAATTGAAGAGGGAGCTATTTTTCGGGGGATGGATTGTCATGACCGGATAGTATCAGAGCGCTTGAGCGGACGCGCAGTACCCATGATTATACAGCGGCATGCGAAAGTTGCTGGGCTTGATACAGCCCACTATTCCGGGCATAGCCTGCGCGCTGGCCACTGCACGGCGGCTGCCCGCGCTGGCGTATCCGAGAAAGTCATCATGCGACAAACAGGACACCGATCACACCAAACCCTGTTAAAGTATTTGCGAATTGGGAGTATCTTTCGCGAAAATAGTGCGACGACAATTTGTGAATAATTTGAAATGTATAGCGCCAACTTGCACAACTTGCTTCGAAAAGAG
>DASXVL010000328.1:0-8894 GCA_036504255.1 Armatimonadota bacterium
TAATCATTGTCCGCCGCCTTGGTGCCATCCCAGGTGACCACCAGGTCATACCACTGGTTCGCCACCAATTCCGATGTGCCCGCCGCGGGGTAGTAATCGCTATTGTATTCCGTCGTCCCCCCCGTGAAGACATCCGTGATGCGCAGGTGGGGATAGTGCTTGGCCTTGCCACTACTCCCGCGTCCCGACATGTAGAGCAACATATTGGGATAATTATTGGGAGACGGAGTGGCCGTACTGAGCAGGTAGCCATCAAGTTCATAGGGCGGCGCGGCCCCGCCGCGATACGGCATGTGGTTGATTTTAAAACGGAGGTGAAAGGTGAATTGACTACCCAGTGTGGTGGTCGTGCCGCTCGTGCCGCATTGCAACACGCCGCCGGCCGTCGGGGTCGCCGACGTCGGACAGAGCTGCACGGCGCCGTTCGCTTCCCGGCCTTTCGTCCAGGTGACGTGGCACTTCGACGCGGTGTCGGCGTTGATGGTACTCGGCACGAATTGCAGCCAATTAAGCAGCGAATTCGAGCCATTGCCGGTGAAGGTGTCCACCTGCTCGGTAATCGTATCACCGAGCGCCATGTTGCTGGGCAGGGGACAGTGCCACCCAACTATCGGCGACGGCAACGTCGCGAAGAGCTGAGCACTAGCACAGATCACCAGCAAGAGGATGGTGAGCCGCCGAGTGAGCTGGATAAGCGTACTCTGCATGAATGAGTCCTCCAATTAAATAAATTCATCAGTATTCAGTTGTCGAGAAAGCCCCGCCATCGGGGTACGATGGTGAATCATGTACATCCGGCAACGCCGAAGGCTTGACTTTGCGCACTGCTGAAAGCGGTGTACTGTTACTTTGGTTATGCGCCTCGTAAGCGAACACATCCAGGCTGTTGTGTCCAGCCCTGGGATAGCCGGGCCGTCTCCAATTTTCTTCCCTTGTGCCCCCACACATGAGGACTCCCGCAACTATCACACGCTGGGAGTCTCCCCGGCAGAGCCGAAGGTTTACCCTGGAGTAATCAATGCCGTAGGCGCGCCGCAACTAGACCACCGACGCATCCGCATGCATGTCGAGATAATCGCGTTAATTGCTATCAGTCTGTCGATGCCATGGTCTGTGCCATGTATCGCCAGGACTATTGTATGCGAGAGGTAAAAACTGCAAAAGGCGCCCGTACTGCAAAAACTACGCTGTGGATTGCCGAGACAGCAGCGGATCGCCACGAAATTATCAGCGATGCTACAGAGAGAATATGAGGATAACGCTAGGAAACTTACTGCGACGGAATGGTAACCCAGGTCAGATGAGATCGTATTTACCCGCAATATGCGGTCTAGCGCAAATTGGCTACAACTGGAATCGGTTCCATAATACTATGAGGATATCGGTTTGTCAAGACTGTTCTCTATCAACTTGGCAATATACATATGTATCGGCCTACCGCACCCGATGTGACCTTCACTACAAGGGATACCTCCCCGTGTAGTTCATTGCCCATGTGACTAGTTCCACAAGCAATGCGCCGTCCACGTTGTTGACGGCGCATTGCGCAAAGGTCGTGATGATTGTATCCCGCGAGTGACTACGCGGGGCGTATGCGGTTCACTTGCACTCGCAAGCGCACCGCCGGGGTGACGGGAGCGCCGGCGAGCACGTCGGCTTCTGTGAAGACGGCCATGAGGATTTCGCGCGCTTTGCCATCCTTCAACACATCCGCGGCGGGCTTGCCATCGCCGCGTTCGCGGTCATAGATGATATAAATCCGCCCATCCGGCGCTTCGATGCCATCCGGGTAGGAGACAGGCTCCCGCTCATCCAGCAGCAAACCGCCGAGCCAGCTCGCGCCGTCATCGTCAGAAAGCCACGCGGTGAGATGTGTGCGTGGGCGCCAGTCCCCGGTATGCGCTAACGCTTCGGGCTGGAGCGCATGATTGACCAGCAGCAAACGCCCGGAACGCAAACGGCGGATGAAGAAGCGCGTGTTCGGACCATGCAATGTGCTCGGCTGCCCCGGTGTCCAGCTCGCGCCGCCGTCAGTGGAAACACTCTCGCCAATACCGTAGAGCGTGCGCACGAGCATCCACAGGCTGCCATCGTGTCGCTCAACGACCATGTGTTCGTCAAAACAGCGCTTCGGTACATCAGCGCCGCCGCGTAGTTGCCAGCTTTCGCCGTCGTCAGTGGAACATACGGCGTTGGAAAACCGCTCACCATCCATCTCTGGCAACTGTTGACCGGTGTAGGACCAGACCGCCGCGGGCAGCAGCCAGGCGCCGCTGGAGAGCACGGTGACCTTATTCATTGCCACGCCGTTGCAGAGCCGCCGGGGTGCGGTAAAGACGGGCGCGGCCACGCTCGGATCGTCGCAACGTATCGCCCAGACCCCGCCCTGCCCATCAAAATGCATGCCGATGCTTTGCGAGCAGTACAACCAGAGTCACCCGCGCGGATCAAGCCACAGGCACGGATCGAAGGTCCGTCCGCCGTCCGCCGGCAGTACCACCAGCACCGGCTCCGACCAGCTCTGCCCCTCGTCTTCGCTGGTGACGAGCACGACGTGATTACCCGGCTCCTCGCCATACCCGCCGGTATACCAGGTGGCCCACAGGCGTCCGTTCGCCGCGCGCTCAATGCCAGGGATGCCTTGCCAATGCCGCGCCGCCGTCTGGTAGGCCGGGCCGGGGTTCATGAGAACCGTCGGACACTTCGTCGTTTCCACGGTTTGCATCATCACTATTCCTTCCCATAACTCATCATACGTCACCGGCCTGCTGGTAGGTGGCGACGAATTGGCGCGTGCGCGCCGTGATCGCCTCCCAATCGCCCGCGGCGCAATACGCCGGATCGAAGAGCGGACTGCCGATGCCGAAGCCTTCCGCCCCGGCGCGCACGAAATCCGCCAGCGTGTCGAGGGTCACTCCCCCGGTCGGGAGCAAGGGTATCTGCGGGAGCGGCCCTTTGAGATCGCGAATATACGCGGGACCAAGTTGCTGCGCTGGAAAGACTTTGACCATCGCCGCGCCCAGCGCCCACGCCTGATAGATTTCCGTGGGCGTGAAGGCACCCGGAAAAATCGGCACGCCCTCCGCCCGGCACGCCTGAATCACCTCGGGTACCAGCACCGGCGTTACGATGAATTCCGCCCCGGCCTGACGCGCGTGCGTGAAATCATCGAGCGTGCAGACGGTACCGGCGCCGATATTCAAGAGGTGTCCGGCCACCGCACGCGCCTGCCGAATGACCGCCGGCGCATCCGGCGTGTTCATGGTGATTTCCAGCGTGGTCAGCCCACCCTGCGCCGCGGCCAGCGCCAGCTCGCACACCGTCGCCGCGGAAAAATGCCGAAGGATGCCGACGATCGGCACTGCGCGGAAGGCCTCCCAATCAAATGAACCGTGCATTAGCGTCTCCCTGCTATACGGATTGTGTGTTGTCATGCACGCTGCCTTGTTGCATACGTCAGCGTATAGCGTCTAGCTGGCGGCGTCACGTTGTACCGCGCTGTGCCGATTGAGCGTCTGTAGCGCGCGCCCGCTGTGGCGCGCCTGTTTCGCCTGCTGATCCGTGCCTGCCAGATCGGCTAAGCGTTCCCAATTTGGCACCCTGCGCCCTTTCGCCGCACGGATACGGTCGCACGACAGGCGCGCCACAGCGGGCGCGCGCTACGGGCGCCGAGATAAGGCACGACGTGACACCCCGCAAATATAGCGTATAGGGGACGATGGCACTCGTGATTCCCAGACGCCAAACGCTATACGCTAAACGCTTCACAATGCGTATAAATAAGAATATAACACCTGGTGACCGCGCGTCGCGGCGTACTGCATGACCGCCGGGGGCACCGGTACCACGCGATGCGCCGCGGCTAGCGCCGTGCATGCCAGTTGATAGCTCTGCGCATGATGCGGGCCCGCGCAGAGCAGCACCGGGGTGTCGTCCGAGCACTCGCGCAGCAATCCGCCCACCTCCGCGCCGACCAGCAGTCCGCTCAGATAACTCCGATTGCGCGCGGGCGAAACGTCGTGCAGCAATTGCCGCGTACGCACGCGGAACAACGCCTGCGCGAGCGCCAGACCTTGCGCGTCCTGTACCCCGGCAATGAAATCGTCCTCCACGACCTGCTCCGCCCTCTCGCTCACGGAGAAGCGCAAGATACTCTGCGTCGCCAGCATGGCGAAGAGTTCGCCGGTCATATACGTCGCAAACGCGGTGATCTGCCCAGCGACCACCTGAATATGTTTGGCATGCGTGCCCGGCAGCACGAGCACCGCACGCTGCCGGAACGCCGCGAAATCGGGGTGGCTGAGCACGCCCACGATTTCCGTTTCCTCACCACGCATCACGTCATCGGCGGACGCCAACCCGGATACCAGCCAGACCGGTAGCGGGGCATCCTGGGCAGAGAGTGTGAGCGGTTCGAGCGCCTCATAGCGAAAACCCGCGCCATCAATACTGACAGGCAGCGTCGCATACGCCAGCGCGCACCAGCCGATATTGGCGGAAGCCATACCGGATACCATGACGGCGCGAGCCGCCACGGAACCGGCGTCCGCCTGGATAGCCATGATGTGCCGCCGCAACGTCTCGCGGAATGCCTGCGCGCGCGCCGTACTGTCCGTGACCACGGCCAGCGTCGCCACCCCATCGTCGCTACACCGGTCGGCCATAATGTGTCCGCTGTCGGCCTCGACCAAACGCAAACGGAAGGCTGAAGTACCCCAATCGCAGCTCCATATATAGGATGTCGATGTCATCTGCCCCGCCTATCCGTGAGTTCGTTCATAAGAAAATACGACCCTGAAGACGACCTCCAGGCAGCCCTAATACGGTTCACATAAATCAGCCCAGGGCTATAGTATTCGCGCCCTTCTGGCTTGCAGCCTGATGCACAGGGCTAGCCCATGGGCAAGTAGTACTATTAGCCCGAAGGGCTCGTATTCTATAGCCCTGGGCAACGCCCAGGGTGGCAGGGGCGTAGGGAAATCAGCCCTGTCAGGGCGGCATGCAAGGAGCGCAGATCATCCACGATGACATTCGCGACGAATTACACGCTATTTGTGAGATTAGCATGTCGCCCTGACAGGGCTAGCCCTTAGGCATTCCGGCTACCCTGGGCGTTGCCCAGGGCTATAGAATTCGAGCCCTTCGGGCTTGCAGGATACCCAGCGTATTTTGTCCTGAAAAGACGACTGAAATATCTTATGTGAACCGTATTGCAGGCAGACCTAAAGTCCTTAGCACCGTTTGGAAGCCGACCGCAGTCGCGCTCAGCCTACCGACAGTACATCCCCGGAAATGCCTCGCGCGGTACGCCGAGCGCGGCTCCGGGCTGCGGCCCTACAGCGGCTTCCAAACGGTGCTGCTGACACCAGGCTGGGCTGATAGCAACTGCACTGCTTCCTGCCAGCGCATAACCGGCGGATAGCCTACCGCCCATCCATCAAAATCACTACCAACATTATCGGCGCTCAGCGCGCGATTGTCATTAGACAATTCGCAAGGCATCTTGTACAATCGTGCAAATACTGCCGGCGCTTACGGGGGACTAATGGGCGATGCACTGACACCACGTTGGCCGAACTGGGTGGAAATGGTTGCGGCTTGCCGGCACATCCTCCCGGCCATCGCCGAGATTCACCTGCCGGATCACCGCTTGCATTTGCTGGATGTGCGACCCTACCGCATGCCACGCGGTTGGCGCATCACGCCGCACGCGCATTCCTTTTACGAAGCCAGTATCATCCTCGACGGGCACGCGCTTGATGATACAGACGGGGAAGCGCAAACACTGTCCGCCGGGCAGGTGATCTATCACGCGCCCCATGTGCCGCATACCTGGAGCGCGCCCGACCAGACGTGCCTGCGCCTGGTCCTCTGGTACAATGTCGATCCGCCGCTGCCCGTGCCACGCCCGGCGCGCTGGCCGCACCTACCGGAACTCTTGTCGGATATTGCATGCCTTTTTCGCGAGACGCGCATGCTGACGCCGGGATGGCGCGATAAATCAGCGGCCCGCTTGGCGGCGATTCTCGCCACCATCCTCGCGTTGGGGGAGTTACCGGCGCTGCCGGACGGCGCGTCGCACGCGGAAGAGTCCTTGGTGCAGCACCTCGACCGCTTCCTGCTCGACAACCTGGAACGTGACTTGAGTTTAGCGGACATCGCCGCGTGCATCGGCGCCAGCACCAGCAGTCTCGCGCATCGCTACAAGCAGTTAACAGGGTACACGGTGGGGCAGCGGCGCATCACGCTGCGCCTGGAACACGCCGCCGAGTTGCTGGTACAGACGCCGCTCTCGCTCGGCGAGATCTGCGCCCGCGTGGGTATCGGTGATCCGGCCTATCTGTGCCGCCTTTTCCAACGCTACTTCCACACCACGCCCGGCCAATATCGCCTCGCCTGGGACGGCGGTCGTCGGCCTGACCTGACCGCGCCGTGAAGGGCTATGTGCCACCCGGCGCGCGCTGAATCACCATTTCTTGCCAATCCGCGTCGAGAGTAACGAAGCGGGCGGACCAGCCGGCGACGCGCACGGCAAGGTGGCGGTAGTGCTCGGGGTGCTGCTGCGCGGCGCGGAGCACTTCGGCCGAGACGACATCGACTTGCATGAAGTAGCCGCCGAGCTCGACGAAACTGCGCAGTAACGCCACGAGCGCCTGGATGCCGCTTTCGCCCTGTACCATGTCGGGGAGCAGTTTCAATTCCAGCGCGCCGCCATTCGCGAGGCGCACCAAATCCATCGCCGCGTAGGAGCGGATGACGGCGGTCGGCCCCTGCCGTTCCGCGCCCGGCGCGGGGGAGAAGTTAGTGGCGAGGATCTCCCCGGCGCGGTGGCCGTCGGCGGTCGCGCCGCGCGCGGGGCGCCAGGAGATTTCGCGACCGAAGGTGCTCACGCCCGCCGGGCGCAGCACACCCTGCCGTAGCGGAGTCTCCCCCACCAGGGCGAGGAAGTCATCAAAGATGCGCCGGGTCATCGCGTCGGCGCGCGCGTCGTCGTTGCCGTAGCGCGGACACCCCTGCAGCACGCGCTGGCGCAACGCTTCCGCGCCCTCCCAATTTGCGCGCAAAATCTCCACCAGTTCAGGCAACGTGAGCAAACCGGCGTCGTAGACGAGCCATTGCACGGCTAGCAGACTGTTGCCCGCATCACCGAGCCCACCGGCGTGCGGGGAAAGCACAGTGTAGCGCGCGCCGCGATTGTGGTAGCCGCGCGCGTTGGCGATGCAGTCCTGTTCGAGCAGCGAAATGAGGGTGGCGGACGGGCCGTGCAGGGCAAAGCTGTCCGCATCGCGCTGGATGGCCTCAATGGCCGCCGCCATGCGCGCGTGAAACAGCGCATAGAGCGCGTCGAAGTCGGGGGCGTCGGGTGCCGGCGCCTCCCTGGTGACGCCCAGCGTCTCCTGCAGCAGCGCCAACACGTCGAAGGGGCGGTAAGCAAAGCAGGTCGCGCCGGGCACCTGTACCTCCCAGCAGCCGTCGTTCGCGAAGCGCCGCGCCTCCGGAAGCGTGTAGCCAAAACGGCACAGGCTTTCAATCACCAACGGCTCATTGTACACGGCGACGATACCCCCGCCGCGCGCCTGCACCTCGGCCACGCGGCGCAGCAGGCGTGCGGGCGATGCCGGGCTAAGGCGCACGGCGATGGGAAAATCGCTGATGGCGAGTTCCTCCACCACGTCGAGCACGAGATAGGTCACGGCGTTGGTGACCTCGTTGCCCGCGACATCGATGCCGCCGAGAATGATATTCTGATAATGTTGCGCGTCGCCGGAGCCGTTGAAGCTGGTCACCGCGCCGATCCACTCGCACCCCTTGATCCAGAAATGCGCGAGCAGCTCGCGCGCCTCCTCCAACGTGATGCGCCCTGCCGCCAGGTCGGCGTCGAGAAAGGGCCCGAGCATCTCGTCGATACGCCCGATGCCCGGCCAGTTGCCGCACAGGCGTTGGAAGGCGAAGAGGAACCAGAGCGCTTGCAGCGCCTCGGGGAAAGAGGACGACGGATTTTCCGGCACCGAGGCCAGCGTGTCACGCAGCCGTTGCGCCTCGGCGCGCGCCGCGCCCGTCGTCGCCGCGCTGCGCGCGTCGAGCGCCGTCAGATAGCGCGCATGCCACACCCCGGCGGCCTCCAGGCACACGAGCATAGCGTCGAGCAGCGCGCGACCTTCCGCATCGAGCGCTCCCTGCGCCAAGCGCGCGCGCACTTCCTCGCGCAGCCCACGGTAGCCGACGCGCAGCGCATGCTCGAAGCCGAGCGTGACGTGGCTGGTACTGCCAAACGCCGGCTTGCCATCCTGATAAATCGGCAAAGCGTGGCGCGGTGCGAGAGCAAGCGTGGCGCTGCCCACCAACCGTTCACCCGCAATGATGCGCACCGGCGCGTGCGCGGCAATGAGCCGCACCCCCTGCGCGTAACGAGTTTCCGCCTGCGCCCCGGCGAGGGTGTCCCGGTCGGCATCCAGTGTCAACGGCAAATCGACCAGCGTGCGACCGAACTCCCCGTCCAGCGCGCGCTGCGCCAGCGCATGGGTAGCAGGCGATAACTGTGGCATGTCATGCTCCTTTATCAATTGCAACCTTGCGAAAGGAAGCGGGGCTCTCTGCCCTCGTGCCGAGGGCAGGCCATCCTTCCAAACAGTGCTCTTGGTACCGCCGAGAGGAAGGGCAACGACCTCGTCCATGTCTGGAGACATCATTGTACTGACTGCCTTTCCACTCGGCAGTACAAGCAGCACCGTTTGGAAGGATGGCCTGCCCGCAGGGCAGAAAGCCCCGCTTCCACATAAAATAATGACAAGATGCCAGGAATACTCGGAGACTGACCAGAGCTGACCTGGAGTCCTTAGCACTGTTTGGAAGGGTTCGAGCCGCAGCGAGTCCCGCCGTTCCCATCCCACGGG
>DASXVL010000329.1:0-21844 GCA_036504255.1 Armatimonadota bacterium
GGTTAAGTACCCAGACGGTGTAGTCGCCGTCGACAGGAATCTTGGCGTGAAACAGCGCGAATTTCTTTTCGGTTTCCGCTTGATAGTAGTTACCACCATAGCGTGAGCGATAGACCACATTCTTCCCCTGCACTTCGCCAAGAGGCACGCCGTGCAGATACCATTGATATTTATGTGCGGTGTCATCTTTCTGGAAGTCGTCCAACACCACGACGTACGCATCCGGCAGCCCGCGCACATACACGGCATAGCGGTTGGCATGGTCCAGCGAATTCAACTTTTCCAAACGTAAGGGCAAGCCTTTTCCTGGCTGCAGATTCTCCCAATTCCCCTTGCCCTCCGTCTCAGTATAGGCCAAGCGACTTTCATAGGCGGACTTTACATCCATGAATGTCACGTCCGCCAACTCTGAATCCAGGTGCGCACGTACCGCGGCATCGGTCACACCCTGACCATCCAATTGCCCTTTGCCGTCGATGAGGATCGCATTATGATCTTTCGGCGTGAACTGGCTCACGCCCGAATCACCAGCGAGGATCATGCCATGGGCGTAGAAGGTAAAACTCCCCTTGTCTGGGTGCGTATGGCTCTGTCCAGGTGGCTCCATGGTGAGGGTGAAGCTCGAATCGGCCAACGACCAGCCGCTGCGGCTATACACGGTGCCCATCGTCGATAACCAGCGGGACAACGGTAACGTCGGCTGCGGGGCTGGCGTTGCGGGGAAGCGCCCGTAGAGTAAAGCATCCATGGAACCCATCGGATCACCGCTAATGCGCCGCTCCGGCCCCAGCGCGAGTTCTTGTATCCAGGGCGCCACGCCGTCGAAACGGGCGGCCAGATTTACAATCGTCGGACTTAGCGCGAGAATGCCGCTCGATTGGTTGCGATTATCATAGCAGTAACTCCCCGGCACCAGTTCATAGGCCAGCCAGGTGGGCATGGCTTTGATATTGGGATGATCGATGAGCAGATTGCCGCGGCGCTGCAAGGCGCGCAACGCGTTAAAGTAGGACACGAAATCGGTGCTGACATACGCATTACTGTTCGGCGTCAAACCGTCAGCAGTGAGCGAATAATCCGCAATCCACTTCATGGTTTTCACCGATTCGTTCAGGAAAGCGGGGGTCGCATTCGGGTGTTCCCCTTCCATAGCGAGGCACATGAAGGTACATCCCGCTGACCAGATGGCGGCCCAGTCACACCCTCGTCCACTGTAGCTCGGACCACGTCCGTACGAGGCATGTTCCCAACCGTAGAGATTTGTCTTTAAGTCGATGTGCAGCCCCATGTAATCGCGCATGATATTGCGCTGCTCAACCGGAAGCTCGTTATACAACCAGTCATAGGTCAACGCCAGTGGTTCATAGGCGCGAGAGAAGCCGATCTCTGGTTTTGTGGGGAGCGGCGTCACGCGCTGCGTCCAATACGTCACGAACGATTTTGCGGCTTCAAGATACTTGGGGTCTTCCGTAAACAGGTAGGACGCCGCCGCAAAATAGGCGGAGGTAATCAAGCCGTCCGGGTCAACCTTGACCGGCTCACCCTTGGCCAAGCGCGCCAGCAGATCTTTGCCAGGGAAATCGGTTTGCCAACGCACGTTGGCGAGAAACTGCATGCCCAACGGGGTTTTCGCATTCTCACGGATTTTCGGCAATTCCTCGCGCGTGAACAACACACGCGGGTGCACGCCAGGTGGCGGCACCTGCATACGCGCGTCGCGGTCAGTGGCCGCGACAGCCGGGTCAACAGCATACGCATACTGTGCTTGCATGGCGAACGCCATCATTCCGAGCAACAGCACAGTGCGTAGCGAACGATTCCACAGCGACATGATCCTACCTCCTCAAAGCAACAACGGGCGGCGAATACTCTCGAATGCCACACTAACTGTTGATAGTGGCGTGACATTCGCGATATCAAACAGTTAAACCAAAGCGTACAAAGATTATTTCTTATCGACATAAGAAGCAATCGCGCGAAACAGAATGGTACACGTCAGGGACGTTTCTGCAGATGCCCTTCAAGCCACCGCCATGCCCGGCGATCAAACTCAGCCGACCAATCGTGGCCAAGCCCTGGCAACGGGATGATCTGCTTGTCTTTCGCGCCGATTTGCGCGTAGACACCGAACACCTGGGACGCGGGGGAGACGCGGTCGATGAGACCGGAATTCATCAACACCGGGCACCGCACATCCGGCGCGAAGCTCATCGGGTCGTAGTACCCGTAACAGCGATAATCGGCAAGATCGGGTAACGGCGGCGGTCCCGCGAGATCCATGCCATCGCTTTGCGCTTGCAGCCGGGAGGGTTTGCCAAAGGGGGAATTCTCTTTATTACACTCCTTTGACCAAGCCCAATAGGCCATGTTCGCCGATGCGGTAATACCGGGTAGCGCAGCAACGACACGCTTGTCCAACGCTGCCATCACGACGCTCAAGTGACCGCCCTGGCTGCCGCCGGCGACCACGAAGCGCCCCATATCGGCATCAGGACGCGAGGCCAGATAATTGATCGCCTGCAGTGCACGCAGGTATACGTTGTAAAAATAGTAACCCGAGGTCGGCTCGAAGACCCAATTATCATTATACCCAGGCATACGCGGATACTCTTTCAAATCGACGTCTAACCCGTGGATTTGAATATCGAGGGCCAGGTAGCCATGCCGGGCATGTTCGAGTGGGCGCGTCCGCGGCCCCACCCCAGCCCCGGGCAGTACCAGCATCACCGGAAACGGGCCGGGGCCTTTGGGTTTGGCCAACCAGCCATACACACGTCCACCATCGGGGCCGGCGAAGCTGACTTTACCGGACTCGACTTCCTCGCACTTGTGCCCGGTGGGATCGTAATCCCCAGGAATGGCTGCACCCTTGACGTTATAGTCATCGATTTCCTTACCGGCGAAGCTCTGCATTGTCCCTTCGTCCGGCTTCAGCGGAATCGTCGCAAGTGAGGCTTTGGCTTTATCCCAAAAGGCGGTAAAATCTGCAGGACGAATCGAGCGTACCGCCATCTTCTCAACACGATAGCCGAAGGTGCAGAGACCTTCCAACAACTTGGGTTTCCCGGAATCGAGCGTGACGCGTAAGTCATAGAAACCCGGGTAGAGCTTGGCCGTCGGAAGAGTGATGCGGAAACGATTGGCAGGCAACGCTTCCGCCTGCCCAGTCAGAAAGGGCTTCGCAAACATATTGCGCGCCAGCGTCCAGCGCATATTGACGGAGCGCAGACCGGATTGGCAGAGAATCGTGATCAAATCCGTCTTGGCAAACAGCATCGTTTCGCTCTGTGCGCTAAAAAACGCGAACTCCGGCCGTTGCGGCGGAGAGCACGTATCTCCCCATTGTGCAGGGACATTCATCATCATGGCGCTAGCGCTCCCATTAATCAACAGGAAACCGGCCAAGCAGACAACGGCTGCCAGCCATCGCATATGCATTTGCATAGTTCAGGTCCTTTCTTTTGCAGAGGAAACACCCGCGCCGACGATAGACGACATGGGCCCAATCGTCAGATCGCCGGGATTATTTACGAAACAGGTAAACCAATTCGCATTACTGCCGCGATGGCTTTTCACCAGCAGAATATTCTCACCGGCGCGGAGCGACAAGCGGGCCACAATCGGCCGCCAGGCGCTAAAGCTTGCCCCGTCTTCAGCGACAGCGGCGGCGTCACGCATACTGTGCACCGGCACGCCGTTCAGGTAGGCTTTTGCCCACCAATCACATCCAATGGCGATATCGACATCACGCGCCTCTGGGCAGGTGATTATGGTGCGCGCGTAACAGACACCGGATGCGCCGTTTTTACAGCGGAACGCAAAATTGACGCCGTGCTGCGCATGGGAACCCACCCGCGATTTTCGCTGACGCCAGCGGACCAGACGACCTTCGCTCCCCTCGTATTGCGCTTGCTCGTCAAACGCCCCTTCCGGTGGGTACACGCTATTCAAGACCCTGGCGACCTCCGTTGAGGGAGTTTGTGGGCCAAACGTCGTCGGGAATGGCCCGATGGTACACCAGTGTTCTGACGCAACAGGCTGCCAGATCGGTGCGAGTTGCAAGGCATAGATTCCCAAAGAGACGGGCCGCATAGTCCGTAACTTCAGATGATGTTTCCCGGCAGAGAGGAGCAATCGCGGTGTAATAAACGTATCGGGGTAGTGGCCGACGTAGATGCGTATCATGCCAGGCAGCGTCGTGCCATCGAGGGTCGCGAGTAGTGGGCCAGCATTGCCGGCAATCACACCCACGGCGAGCGAATAGCGACCGGTGACCGCTACCTCAATATCCAACGCCAGGGCACCTTCCTCACTTGTGATGACCTGTTGGTGCTGCCAACCTGGGCACCAGGACTCGCTGGTCACCGCGTGTGTTGTCGCCGGTTGGGTCAGCAGGTTTGCCAAATCGTCCGCACTTAATATAGGCACCTCTGGCATATCATATCGTCCGGCAGGGCGTTCAGCGAGCACGGTAGGGCAATGTTTACCGCGCGTGGGCTGAGACAATTCCACCGCAATAACATTGACATAGGGATCCGGGGGCGTCGCGGGCAACCCGCTCACTAACGCCGTTCCATCAGTCTTCGACTCGATGACGAGCGGCTGCCCGTTGGCGAGCAAGCGCGCGGATGCCACCGTCCCCTGCAAGCCAGCGATGCGCACCGCTTCGCCTGGCCAATCGAACAGATGGTAATAACGACGGTTGCCGCGGGCGCTAACCGGCCCGAGCAGATGGGTAGCCTCACAACAACGGAGGCGTTCACTGCCGTAGATTGCCTCACCATGCACACGTAGCCATGCGCCAATCGCCTCTAGACGTTCGACGAATTCGGGCTGAATGGTACCATCAGGGCGCGGGCCGACATTGAGTAAGAAATTTCCGCCGCCCCCGGCGGCATGTGCGAGATATCGTATGAGTTGCTGGGTGTCTTTGAGATCAGGTTCATCCTTGACATAGCCCCAGAGCTCGCCGATGGTCATACAGGATTCCCAGTTGCGACCGCGACGCGGTGGCACAACCTGCTGTTCGGGCGTCGAGAAATCCTCCGGCATGCCGGTACGATCGTTGATGATGATATGGGGCTGCAACTCCCGCGCCATCGCATTGAGCGATTTAGAACGCCAAAGCATGGGGGACAACGCTTCATCGGAGGCGGGAATATTCCCCCCATCATACCAGAGCAAGTCAATTTTTCCGTATTCGGTCAGTAGTTCACGCACCTGGGCGTGCACCTGGTGCACCATCGCCGAGAAGTCATTCGGGTCTACAAATGGTCCGTCGAACGCACTGGTGAACTGCCAGTCCATCAACGAATAATAGAGCCCCACGCCCAAACCGGCACGCCGGCACGCCTCGACATATTCGCGTACAAAGTCACGCTTAGCGCGCGTCTTGACCGAGGTAAAATTGCTCACATGGCTATCGTACAAGCAAAAGCCATCGTGATGACGCGTGGTGAGCACCATATACTTGGCGCCGGCACGGCATGCCAGATCAGCCCAGGCATCCGCGTCGAACCTCTCGCCAATGAACTGATCGGCTAAACGGTTGTACTCTGCCTTGGGAATGCATTTGCGATGCATATGCCATTCCCCTTGCGCCGGGATGGCATACAATCCCCAATGAATAAACAACCCAAATCGCGCATCATTGAACCACTGCATACGCACGTCAGGGGCGCAAGCATCTGGCAGAAGTAGCGTACTTCCCACGAAAAACTCCTCTCACAAGTACCGGCCTTGTCGTAGTACATATACTGACGATTGAGCAGCATCCAAACGACCGCACCGTCCGCGTGAGCCATAAATAGCCTATCCTAGATTGTTTGGCAGCGCAATTAGTTCATCTATGTAACAAGTTTAAATGCACACTGCTGACGGCGCCTCCGCATGCGCGCATAACCTTGCTGACATTACCTTGTGGCACAAGGGCACGTCAATTCAGCAAGGGCGGTAATTCCTTGAAACAAGTTGCAGGCGCAACTTGAGTCACGCCTCTCCGAACTGGTATACTGTGAGCGATGCCAGCTGAAACACCCAAACCAACCGCTTCACTCGACCTGCTCCTCGACAGCGTACCCGCTAAGGCCGTATTAGCCATAATCAAGGCGGACCTGTTGTTAGCGCAGCTGGTTTTCCACGGCTTCTCGGCGCGTGAAAAATCACTCCACTTGACCGCGGTACGACAACGGTTGGCTCGCGAAGTCGAAAAACAGCCCGAACTCGCCGAAAAATTACACAGTCTCTGGCTGCAGCATTATGCGCAGCTGTCCGAACAACTCAACGCTGCCGACTTCCTCCCGGGGCCCGCCACGCTCTCACCCTTGCGCGACCGCTTCGGGGTATCAGCACTCCATTATGGATTACAATATGCTGACCGTGAGGAGGTACGTGCGTGGGCTGATCAGCTCGCGGAAATGCCGCCATCCCTGCCGCATTCCTCACCCTCGGTTGCCCCTGTCCAACATGTGGTTTCCTTGTTCCGCGGCAAAACGAAAAACGATCTGCAGGAACGCGAACAAGCGCAGACCGAAGCGCGTCAAGCGTTACAGCGCGAGGTCGCCCGGTTGGAAAAACTATTGGCAGAGCAAACACTGCACGGTACCGAACTCCAGAAGCAATTAGCGGATGCCGAACGCCGTGTAGCGCGCGAGCAACGGCGTGCGAAGAAGGCGGAGGAGACGGCAGAGCACTTGCAAAAATCGCTCAAGCGACAGCAGCAGGAAGCGACGCAGACTCCCCCACCCGTTTCAGTATCCGACGTTCCCCCACCCCCTGAGACCGCCGCACTGCGCGATGCCGTGCACGAAGCGCTGGCAATTTTGCAGCGCGGTTTGACGACTGCCGCACCACCGACGCCAGCGCCCGTCAGTGCGCCGGCTAGTGCGCCTGCGCGCGCGCCAAAAGCAGCAGGCGTAACGAAAAGTCTCGCCGTGACGGTCACGCTGCCGACCCCGCGTGGGGGAAAACAGCATTATGTCATCCCGCAGCTCCTCGTCAGCCTGCGCCGCAACGACGAAGCCGTACTCGACGCTGTGCGCGACGGGATCGCCATGCTGGCACAGCACCCCGCCCGCGAACGCGCCGCGCGCGCCGAGCTAACGAAAGCCGGCATTCCGGATGCGCTGCTCACCGGTCCCTTACGCCCGGCCATCGTCGACGGCAGTAACGTGGCCAACCTCAACCCCGAACAGCGCCGCGCGCAGATGGCCTATCTACTGCAGGTGCAGCGGGCCGCATGGCAGGAAGGCTACTTCCCGGTGATCCTGATTGTCGATGCCAGCCTGCGCCATCAAATCGACCGTGCCGATCTCCTCATGGAGATGGTGGAACGCGGCGAGGTGCTCATGGCCCAGGCGGGAACTTCCGCCGATGAACTGTTGCTGGAAGAAGCGGAACGGCGTCATGCCGTGCTCATCACGAATGACCGTATGAGCGAATGGCCGGCGGCACGTACGGTGGAACGACGCCACATCGAACTCATCGGCGGTACCGCCTGCTTGGGAGGGTTCCAGCGCTCCTCATCCAATTGGTTTCATTAATTTCCGGAGGTTGCCATGTCCGATGTCGTCATCAATACCTCGCGCCCTGTCCTCGATGACTCCGTGTTCGTCGCGCCCACCGCAACCGTCATCGGTGACGTCACCCTCGGGCAGGATGTCAGTATCTGGTACGGTGCGTGTGTGCGCGGCGACATGGCCCCCATCCACATCGGCGATGGGAGTAACGTGCAGGAGAACGCCTCGATCCATGTCGATCCCGGCGTACCGGTTACCATAGGTCGCGGCGTCACGATTGGCCACAACGCCATTGTGCATGGGGCAACAATAGAGGATCATGCGCTCATTGGGATGGGAGCGATCATTTTGAATCGCGCCGTAATCGGCGCCGGCAGTTTGATTGCGGCTGGTACTGTGGTACGCGAAGGCATGGTGGTGCCGCCCGGCAGCCTGGTTGCCGGTGTACCGGGCAAGATTTTGAAGGCACTGACAGCGGAACAGCAGGCGCACATGCAGGAGAACAGCGCACTCTACGTGAGTTGCGCGAAAGCACATAAACTCGCACAGTCATAAGTCGTCGGCAGAAACCGGATTACGAGAACCAGCGCACCGGCACCTCCGGGCGCGTCGGCACTGTCCGGAATGTCGTCGCGGGATAGCCGACGGCCAGCACGGCATACACCTCGTCGCCGTCCGGCAGCGCAATACGCTGACGCAACCTGGCCACCCGCGCAAACCCCTGCACCACGAAACCAATCGGGCAAGTGCCGAGGCCCACGCTTGGCGCGGCGAGCATGGCCGACATCGCCGCGAATTGACAATCCTCATGCCCGGTAGGGCTGGTGCGCGCGGCGTGCAGAATCAAGAGCCCCGGCGCGCCATGCAAGACCGGATCGCCGCCTGCCGCCTGATGCCCCATGATCGCCCGCAGTTCCGGGGCGACGGTACGGAGTTGCCCCGCCGCCGCCTTACCGACGACTATGCGCAGCAGCAAACGACCGACCGGCGTGCGCAGTAATCGTACCGGCAGCCGCAACATGGCGACCGTCTGCGCGGCGATCTCACGCATGATGACCGGATCAGTGACCACCACCGCCTGCACCGGGCGTACGTTCATCCCGCTGGGCGCGTGACGCATCGCCTCACGCAACAGCTCCCAGTGCTCCGCCGTTACAGGGCGTGACGCAAATCGTCGCACGGAGCGCCGTCCCCGCAACGTCGCGAGCACTTCCGCCCAGGGACGCGGCGCCACACTCGGATACCATGTCCCGTCCGGTAACGTGTCGTGCGTAAGCGCATCCGTCGGGCAGACCGCGAGACAATGGCCGCAGTGCAGACACGCGGCGGTCGTCACTTGCTCGATCTGTGTATAACCATGAAACCGCGAGACCGGGCATTCCTGCCGGCACGCGCCACAGGCTGTGCAACGCGACGCGTCAACGTGTACTGCGGAAGCTGTTGGGAGTATATAGGTCATGGCTATACGATACCACAACACAGCGCCGACAGGCCATGTGCCGCGCAACGGCGCATAATCATTTACGACGCCCGCCGTACTCCCCTTTCCCGTGATCGATGGCTCATGTATAATAAGCAGACACGTCATGCTCACCGAACTGTATATCGAAAACTTCGCACTGATCGATAAGCTTACCGTCACCTTCGCGCCGGGTCTAAATGTATTGACCGGCGAAACAGGGGCGGGGAAGTCGATTGTCATCGATGCGATTAACGTCTTGTTGGGCGAACGGGCCGGAACGGATTTAGTACGGACCGGGGCGACACGCGCCATCTTGCAAGCCACAATTGAGCTCGCTCCGGATTCCCCGTTGCTCCCGGCGTTGGCGGAGCTTGGCGTCGAGCCGGAGGACGGGCTCATCATGCTGACCCGCGAAGTGGCCCGCGAGGGACGAAACGCCGCACGCATCAACGGCCGTGCCACCCCCGTGAGTGTGGTGCGCCAGGTCGGCGATCTACTCGTGGATCTGCACGGCCAACACGAACACCAATCACTCCTCCGCGAAGAGCATCACCTCGCGTTTCTCGACGCCCTAGGTGACGAAGCATTTCAGAGTTTGCGTGCCCGCGTGGCCGAACTGGCCGCCCAACGCCAGGCGCTCCGACGCGAACAGCACGCCTTGCAATCAGATGAGCGAGATCGTCTCCGCGCCATTGATCTGCTGAAATTTCAGGTTGATGAGATCGATAGCGCCCAGTTGATTCCTGGCGAAGACGAGGAATTGGCCTCCGAACGCCTGCGCCTCGCGAATGCCGAGAAGTTGCACGAGGCCGCCTCTGCGGTCTATGAAGTGCTCTACGAGGGCAATGACGGGGTTTCCGTGCTCGATGCGTTGGGTGACGCGCAACAACGTCTGTCCAGTTTACTACGCTTCGACCCCAGCTTGGAGTCGTTGCTCGGACCACTCGACGCAGCCACGCTGCAAATCGCGGATGTCTGCCATGAGCTCTCCGCGTATCGTGAACAAGCGCAATTTGACCCCGCGCGCCTGGAACAGATCGAGGAGCGCCATAACCTGCTGCGCAATTTGCAACGCAAATACGGGGAGACGGTTGAAGCGATTCTCGCGTATGGTCAGGAAAAACACGCCGATCTCGACCGTTTGCTGCACCATGAAGAGCGCCGAGATGAAGTGCAAGCCGCCATCAATCGGGTGGAGAAAATACTGGCAGAGTGTGCCTGCCGCCTGTCTGCGACCCGACATGCGCTGGCCAAGCGACTGGGAACGAGCGTGCAGGCGGAATTAACCCAACTGGGCATGCCGAAAGCCGCCTTCCTTGTCGATATCCGGCGTGCGCCTCAATCCGATGGCCTGCCGCTGGACGGCGAAACGGTGGCGGTGACAGCGCAAGGCATCGACGTGGTGGCCTTCCATATCTCGGCGAACGCCGGTGAACCCCCAAAACCGTTGGCGAAAGTCGCCTCCGGCGGCGAGCTCTCGCGCGTGATGCTGGCCCTGAAGGCGGTGTCCGCCCGCGGCGCCGGGGTACCCTCACTCATCTTTGATGAAATCGATACGGGAATCGGTGGCCGCACCGCGGAAGCAGTCGGACAAAAGCTGGCGCAAGTCGCCCGGCAGGCGCAAGTCATCACCGTCACACACCTCGCACAACTGGCCTATTACGCGGACAAGCATTTTCTTATTGAAAAGTTCAGCACCGGAGAACGCACCAATAGTGCCATGCGTGAGCTCTGCGGCGATGAGCGTGTCGAAGAATTGGCGCGCCTACAGGTTGGGGGCCGTGTGACGGACACCGTGCGCGCCCATGTGCGCAGCGTGCTTGACGAAGTCGACGCGCACAAGCGTGGTCTGCTCTGCTGAGCCCTAAGAGGCTGTCTGACGCTTCTCGCCCCTCGATTGAGCGCCATCTTTTCCCGTGGCTCTTTGTCAGGATTTCTCACCATATCGGCTGTGATAACGCCTCGAAATCCTTTCGCGAGCGACGAAAAAATCTGACGTTCACTCGAGGACCGAGCATCGTCACACAGCCTCTAAGCCGCTCGTTCCTGCTGCACTGCTTCACGAATCACCGGCAGACCGCCTTCCTCCCAATCCAGGATTCCCCCGGCATAATCAAGCACATTGTCATACCCGAGCAGCATCAGGATCTTGGCGGCCGTTGCACTGGCTTGACATGCAGAATTAGAGCAGTACACGACGAGTTGATCATGTTGTCCAAAAAGCAATGGGGCCAGGTCGTGCAGTAAATTGACCGGCACGTTGATGGCCCGCGGAAGATGTACACGTAAAAAATGCTCATGTGGCAATACGTCAATGAGGATAAATGGCTCACCACTATGCCATTTGTGCACAAATTCGTCGCGCGCGATTTCCTGAACGGCTCGATCCTCTTTTGCCATGCTCATCCTCCCGCACGGTGACGCGATATCCTTATACACATTACCAACACGGTGGCGCGCCAATCCGAGCTCCCGCACTTTTTTGCATGGGATGCCCATCTCTGCATCAGGCCAGTCCGATTATGTGCGCATACCACGTCCCACACGTGTTCGCACTGCCCCAGGAGCGTGGTCGAGCACGCGCGCCGTCTCCGGCGCATGGCTGCCGGTACGCAGGTCGCGCTGCGCGCGTTCAAGCCCTCCCGGTTCATGAATGCGGTACCAGAGCGGGATAGTGGTGCGTCCCCCACCCGTACCCCATCCCCAAAGATACCAGTGCCCGGCAAGCGTTTCTCCACCGACCCACGCACATTGCCCATCCCGAATGGCGGTCACGGCGGCATGTAGATACCCGATAGGAAGGGTAGGAACGTCCACGGCGATGATTAAACCGTGTGGCAGACTAGCGCGTAACGCGCCGATGTCCAGCGGGGCACAAACAGAGGACTCCGGGCCAGCGCCATATGCCGTACAGACCTTCGCCTGTACACCGGGCAACGCGGCACAGCGCTGTAACAAATCAGTGAGCATCGCCTGACAGAGAGACGGAGACGTCTGCTGCCGTAGCCCTTCCGGCGCATTGTGCACTTGTTCACCGATCTCACCGAGTGTGAGAAAGATGGGCAGAGATCGTTTCATTCGTACCATGCGCATCCTCGTACTATACACTAGAATATCGTCGTCGCCCCCTATTGTACGCAGCTCTTCCCTGCAGAGATGTCCCAGCCGGGTCACGACGAGAACGAATGCATGAGGAATCGGACAAGCGATGAGACGCCAAGATTACAGGATGTATGGAATGGCTCTGGGCGTAGCCGGCGCTGTCGGCTTCACCCTCGCCGCGATCTCGGCGGCAGCGGAGTGGCTGCCAAGACGTGAGGATTTACGTCCGGACGATGTTGCCCTGCCGGAAGCGCGCTACCTGGATGTGGCGGGAAAATCAGTGGCCTTCACTGAACAGGGTTGCGGCGAGACGGCACTAATTTTGCTACACGGCTTCAGTTGTGACATGCGCTCCTGGCATGCTGTACAACCGTTATTGAGTTCCACATATCGAACCATTGCGATAGACCTCTACGGCTTCGGCGCCTCCGCACGTCCAGCGACACTTACGCCATTTGACTGGATGGATGAAGTCATCGGCGTGATGGATGCGCTCGGGATCGCGTCGGCAGTGTTCGTCGGCCATTCCATGGGCGGCCGCGTCGCCATGATGTGTGCCGTTCATCATCCTGATCGCGTCCAAGCACTGGTACTCATCGACAGCGATGGGCTGCAGCTATTAAAGGCGACACCGTTCTTATGGGCCGCCGCTCGTCGGCCACTATTGCGCCTGGCTTTACGTCAACTTCGAGAATCGCCGGAGCGGCTCCGCCGCTTCATTGCCCGCGGGTACTCGGACAATTTTCCTGTGTCCGAAGAGTTGACACAGCGCTATGAACGTCCACTGCGCGTCGCGGGAACGGAAAACTGTTGGTTACACCTCGCACGCTCCTACCCCGGTATGGAAATGCGTGTCCTCCTACCTGCCATTACCTCCCCTGCCCTCCTTATCTGGGGCGCTGATGATCGCATTACCAAGATCGGCTATGCCCTCAAAATGGCAAAGGCACTATCCAAGGTCGAACTCGTGGTACTCCCCCATACCGGACATCTGTCCCATGAGGAGCGCCCCGTGGCAGTTGATGCGCATGTGCGCCGCTTCCTGACGAGCCTCTTCCCCCTATGATATACTTGTGTCGGATAGAAGGGCACACCGTCATGTTGCGTGAGGCGCGTCGTTGGAAGAAAGACTTGCTCGGATTTTCCGGGGCGGGCGGGCTCTCCTGGCTGTCGCGGGTGCTTTTTGCGCGCCATCCACTCGTGCAAGAATCCCTCACCTGTACGGAGATCGCCGGCGCACAGACCCGCTACCTCGCTGTCGCGGGGGAACAGGTGGCGTATCGCGAACAAGGCGACGGTAACACCGCCGTGATCCTGCTGCACGGGTTTGGTGGCCGTTGTGAAACCTGGGCAGCCATCCAACCCGCTCTCGCGGCGCATTTCCGGACGGTTGCCATTGATCTGTGGGGATTCGGCGCCTCCGCGCGTCCCGCATGGGTCACCCCGCGCGATTGGACGCGCCAGGTCTTCGGGGTCATGGATGCGCTCGGCATTGACCGCGCGGTCTTTGTCGCGCATTCACTCGGCGGCCGCGTGTCACTCATGTGCGCCGCCCAAGCACCTGAACGCGTACGCGGCTTGGCGTTACTCGATGCTGATTGGGGGCATGTGCCGCACGGCTATTTGCTCGCCTGGGCTATCGCCCACACTCCCTCCTTTCCGGCGGCGTTGCGTCGTTTGCGCAGCGACACGCGCCATATTGCCCGCTTGATGCGCCTCGCGTATGGGCACGCCTTTTCCGTCGATGACGCCCTGATCGAGCAGTACACCGCACCACTCCGTGTACACGGCACGGCAAAGACCCTGGTGCATTTAGGGCGCGCGGCGCTCGATAGTAATATCGCCGGAATTCCGGCAACGCTCCACTGCCCGTCACTCATCATCTGGGGTGACGCTGACTATATTATTCCGGTGGAATGGGCGTCAAAATTAGCGCAAAAGATGCCAACGTCTACCTTGATCACGCTGCCGGCGATTGGTCATTTCCCGCAAGAAGAAGCGCCCGGCCTTGTGCTGGCGCATCTCCAACCGTTCCTCGCGCAGTTCTCCTGAAGCGACGCCATCGCTGTGGCGATACCCTCACATGTCGCACTGCGCTTTTCCGCGAATCACGTTACGATGAGATAACGTGCCAGGGAGGGAGAGATTGCCATGGCGATTCGCGTTGGAATTAACGGATTTGGCCGTATCGGCCGCTTGGTCTTCAGGGCAGGCTTGGATGCGCCCGAATTGGACTTTGTGGCCGTCAACGATGTGGGGGGCGATGCGGAGACGCTGGCCTATCTGCTGGAATTCGATTCGGTACACGGGCTCATCGATGGCGATGTTGCCCTGGCAGAGGAGGGCTTCACGGTGGACGGCCAACCCATCACCGTGCTCCGTGAGCATGATCCTGCCAAAATACCCTGGCGCGACCTTGGCGTCGATCTGGTGATCGAAGCCAGCGGACATTTTACCAAACGCGAGGATGCCGAAGCACATCTACGTGCCGGTGCGCCGCGCGTCTTGATTACCGCACCTGCCAAAGGAGCGGATGCCACCTTTGTCGTCGGGGTCAATGATAAGACCTATGACCCTGATAAACATCACATCATCTCGAGCGCCTCCTGTACCACCAACACGCTGGCCGTCGTCGCGCACGTATTGCACGACTCCTTCGGTATTGAGCGTGGCTTCATGAGCACGGTGCATGCTTATACCAATAGCCAGGCGCTCCTTGACGCGCCTGGCGGCAAATTGCGGCGTTCGCGCGCCGCGGCGCTCAACCTGGTGCCGACCTCCACCGGCGCGGCGCAAACCATTGGCGAAGTCATTCCGGCGTTACGTGGGCGCTTGCACAGTACCGCCATCCGCTGTCCTGTTCCATCGGGCTCTCTCATCGACCTGACGGTCGAACTGGCAGAGGAAGTGACGATGGACACCGTGAATGCGGCGTTCCGCGAGGCCTCCGACTCGGAAACGCTGCAAGATGTGCTGCTCGTTTCGGATGATGCGCTCGTCTCCACCGATATCGTCGGCACATCATTCAGCGCCATCATCGACGCGGAGATTACCATGGCGGACGGTCACCTGGCCAAAGTGCTGGCCTGGTATGATAATGAGTGGGGTTATAGTTGCCGGGTCGTGGATCTTGCGGCGATGATCGCCGGCAGGTAGCAGACCAACTGCCCGCGACAAAGTTTCCGACAACACATAGGATATTTCATGTAGAGCGGCGAAACGAGTTATTATTGGAGGTAGTTGACCTGTGAGTGAAACTGAAACCGCCGCTCCCGTAGCGACCATTATTCCCTTGAGTCCCATCCGAAAAGCGATTGCCGACCGCATGGTGCTGAGCAAAACCACCATCCCGCATGCGTATGTGATGATGGATATCGATATGACCACGGCGCTGAAATTCCGTAGCGAATTTAACGGCGGGGCGTACGGCAACAGCGATGGAGCGCGTATCTCCGTGAATGACCTGGTGCTGAAGGCGGTGGCGCTTGCCCTGCGTGCGGTGCCCGCCATGAACGCGACCTTTGACGATGGCGCGGTGACGCTGCAGCCAGCGGTGAACGTCGGCGTCGTGGTCGCCATTGACGGCGATGAAGGCATCCTCGTACCCGTGATCCCGAATACAGACCAATGCACCCTGCTGGAGATGAGTCAGCAGATACGCGCCAAAGCGGAAGTCGCGCGTAAAAAACGCTTGCGCGCCCGCGACAGCATGGGGGGGACCTTTACTATTTCCAACGTCGGTATGCTCGGCGCGAACTATCTCATTGCCGTCGTGCAGCCGCCCCAGGTCGGCATCTTGGGCGTCGGCGCGGTCACGAAAGTACCGGCGGTCGAGAACGATCAAATCGTCATCAAATCCATGATGGGGGTCGCCGTCTCCTTTGATCATCGTGCGGTGGATGGCGCGGTTGCCGCGAAGTTCGTTGCCGCCATTGCTGCGGCGCTGCAAGCACCCGCGAGCCTCCTCTGATTTTCCGATCGTTGCGTATACCGGGACATCCACGTCCACCGTGGATGTCCTGGTTTTTTCCTCTTGTCTCTGTATGTGCGCATTGTTCCCGTGTTGACGGCATTTGCTATGGTTAGCGTCACGATAGCGATGCGAGAGGATATGGGGAGCGGCCGCCACCATGGCAGATCGACAAGACGGACTGACCGGCGAAGAATACAGCCTGCGGAGGATGCCGAGGGGGCAACGCGTCCGCCGCTGGTGTCTGTTCCTCCTCGGTCTGTTCCTGGTACTGGTCATTATCGGCTATCTGGTGGCAGGCCGCCTGTACACCGGCCCACAAACGCTCACCGCAGTGGTGCGAACCATGCCGCACGTTCCTCTCTTTCCGCTGATCGAGATTGCACCGGACAATCGACAGGCACAACGTGCGCTGGCATTTCCCCTCTGGCTAATGCGCTGGCAAGGCGCAACGCGGGCCGAGGCCGCCCAGTTACGCGCGCCCGCCGATGCGGACTTTATCCAGGAGTGGTACCAACGCGTCGCTCCATCGCAAGGATGGTGCTATCAGGGATGCGAGACACTGCGCATGGGAACACGCTTATTATACCTACGCCGGAATGAGGGCTTGCAAATCCTCGTCGGCCATACCTCGGCAAACATTTACACGCCGGTGCAGTTAATCTATTTGCAGGGACTCACTGCGGCACAGGTGGAACAGCTCGCCGCAACGCTCCGCATCCCGCGCCGCCGCCAATCCCCAATCGGAACGCGGAGCAAAAAGTCAGTACCCCCACTAAGCCCACTAAACCCGCTACCGCAGTCGCGGTGGCCGCGCCCAAAAAAGTAACGAATGACGCACCGCAGCAGCATACGCCCAAACGCCATGTACAGCGACCGCCGGTCTCCGATGAAGAGCACTTCATCGCCCCGCACACTGTCGCCACACCACCGAAAGCGACGCGCACCCCATCCGCCCCGCAGCCGGAGGTAGGTCGGACAGCTCCGCTGCCGCGCACACCAACACCGGCGCCTGCGGAAAAGCCGGAATACAGCAAACCCAACATCATCAAACCCGCGCCCACCGAATCGCAGGATCCGGCCCCAGCTGCGCCGCCCATTGACCAGTAGACGCCTCGCAGGGAATGCGCTAGACTAGATCCATCATGTCTATTGATCCATTCACCGAGGGCGGGGAGGCCACCCGCGCCATTCATGCCGGCCAGGAGCCCGACCCCGCGTTCGGCGCGGTAGCCACCCCGATTTACCAGACCGCGGCCTTTGCTTATACGTCGGTCGATCAGGCCATCGCGCGTGCGGCCCACCTGGAAGAGGGGTATAGCTATACGCGCGTGGACAATCCGACCATCGCCGCGCTGGAGCAGAAACTCGCGTTACTGGATGGTGCGGAAGACTGTGTGGCGTTTGCCTCCGGCATGGGGGCCATCAGCGCCCTGTTTCTCAGCGTCTGTGGCGCGGGCGATCATGTCGTCTGTGCGAATAGCATCTACGGCGCGACGCATGGATTGCTCACGACGACGCTGCAACGTTGGGGGTTACAGGTTACCTTTGTGGATGCGCGCGAGGCAGGAAACGTCGCGCGCGCCATTCGTCCGGATACCCGCCTGGTCTACCTGGAGAGTCCATCAAACCCCACGTTACGGCTGGTTGATTTCGAGGCCGTCGCCCAGTTGGCGCACGATCGAGGTGTGCCTGTCGCCGTAGATAACACGTTCGCCACCTCGGTGAACCAATGTCCCCTACGTTTTGGCATCGACCTTGTGGTCTATAGCGCAACGAAATATATCAGCGGTCACGGCGATACGTTAGGCGGGGCCGTCCTGGGGCGTACTGAACATATCCGCGACATACGCACGGTTGAAATACTGGTGGGTGCAACGATCAGCCCGATGAATGCCTTTTTGCTGCTGCGCGGTGCGCAAACGCTGCCGCTGCGCATGGCACGCCATAATGCCAGCGCGTTGCGCATCGCCGAATGGCTCTCCGCCCATCCACAGGTACTGCAAACCATTTACCCTGGTCTCCCGAGCCACCCGCAACACGCCCTTGCCTGCCAGCAAATGTGTGGGTTTGGCGGCGTGGTCAGCTTTGTGGTCGATGGCGACACCACGGCGCGTCGCATGCTCGACGCCTGTCGCCTCTGGACCATCGCCTCCAGTCTGGGGGATGTGAAAAGTCTCATCGCGCAGCCGATTCATCTGTCGCATCGTTTTCTGCCCGCGCCGGCGCGGGTGGAGGCCGGCATCACGCCCGGCCTCATTCGCCTCTCGGTGGGGCTGGAAGATGTGCCAGATCTCATCGCGGATCTTGAGCAGGCCTTAACGACGGCTCATTACCACCGATAGTTTTGCCACCCATGCAAATAAGACTTGGCCGGTGTTGCACGTATCGAGTTGCTGCCACCGGCCAAGAATTGATGGGAGAGATTTGCACACTCCACTTTTTGCGGGCGCATGTTATGCCGACACACCTCCCAGGTATTGCGACGTGACATCTTTCCCCGTCCCGTTCTTGATATAGGTCTTCCGCAGGTCCACGGCACGCGTTAAGAATTCGGGATAGGTGACGTAGATGGCGATCACTTGCCGATCTCCACCTTGCCCGACCGGCGCCACGTCGAACGAGATGCCCTGTTTGATGTAATAGAACTCACGCAGGACAAACCCACTCATCGGCACGGCGAACACAAAATCCGGTTTTCCATAGGTGCTCAGCATAGTATCTTCACTCGCATAGCAGGCCAAGCCCTTTTCCGTCTTCAAACCATCATAACCAATCGCCATGACGAGATCAATACGGGTGCTGCCCTTCGCGGTCTCGACTGCCAGATCAGGTACCGTATAGCTCGGGTTCTGCACCATAAACCAGCCGTAGAGGCTGCTGTCATCGGATCCGCCGTATAATTTCAGTAACCCGCCCTTATCCGTGACATCGGGGTTCCCGAATTTCTTATTGAGGTCGTCCAGCGTTAATGTCCCGGGGCGCAGCCCATTTAGGCTCTCCGGTGGTGTCGTCAACTTCTCTGCTGCGCGTAAACTTCCCACTCCGAGCAGCAAAGTCATCAGACAGAGTACGAAACATCGCTGCCATCGCATCGCAGTTCCTCCTCATGGGCTCACGCGCGCCGTGACGCAGCAAACGCCATGCGTGCCCAAACCCGGTAGACATCGGTAATGTCTTCAACGATTTGACCGTTCATTGCGTAGCGATTTCGAAGAGAAACCGCGTTCCGCAGAGAGGTCGGATAGGTAAGGATCAACTTGGACACGGTCCAATTGGTCCGCCCATTTACCTGTCCCAACACAACCAGTAAGCCCCGATCAATATAGAAGAGCTCATGAAAGAGGATCGATTCATCCGCAAATTTGAGCTCATAGGCATAGTCGGGGAATCCGTAGAGTTCAACAACACGCTGCTCCGGCACTAACGCCGTGAGTCCGCGCGAGGTTGCCATGCCAGGATAGTCATCAATGGCAATCAGATCGATACGCTGTGACGCATATGATGTCTCAACGACTAAACCGGGCAACTGCCCTAAGAGACCGTTCGTCCAGCGATATGCCCGCGTAGCGCGTTCACCGCTTACGTACGATGAGAAGTTCCCAGGCAACACGACATCGTAGCCGCCATACAACTGTGCGGCATCGCTCAGCGTGCTTATCCCTGGTGTCAAACCCGCTAATGATTCCAACGGGGGGGCGACCGGAAAGGCATGTGCAGGCGCGAGACTGAACAGGCACACAAGCAGCGACAATATCAACATAGATCTACCCATGGTCGTCATGGTAATCCCTCCCCCACATCCATTTCCGCCATGCGTGATCGCGTAACAGAATCAATGGCGGTATTGGTGTGCGTTGCGCGCTTTTCGCAACACCAGAGGAGGATGTTGTTCGGATGCGCCAGCAGAAATGTTGGCGGCTTCACACAACAAGTGGAAGGATAACTCGTCAGGGTACGGCGTCGCCGGTCGTGAGGTGAGACGATAAAAAACACGGGTCGCCTTAGCTGGCGATCCGTGTTTGAGCATGATCTGGTATGGGGGCTACGGGATAATCTTATTTAAGGGATACTCGATGATATCTTGCGCGCCGGCGGCTTTCAACTGCGGAATGATATCACGCAGGATTTTCTCGTCGATAATCGTCTCGACTGCCACCCAGGAATCATCCGCCAGCTTGGATACGGTCGGACCTTTCATGGAGGGGAGCAGGCTGATGACGCGTCCGATATGGTCACCAGGCACGTTCATTTTGATGCCGACTTTGCCGTCAGCGCGCAGCGCGCCTTGCAGCAGCATGGCGATCTGCTCGATCTTCCGGCGCTTGAAGGGATCTTCCCAAGCGGATTTATTGGCGATCAGCACCGTGACGGATTCAATGATGGTCGTCATGATGCGCAGATTATTCGCTTTCAGGGAACTGCCGGTTTCGGTGACATCGACGATGGCATCCACCAACGTCGGCACTTTGGCCTCGGTCGCGCCCCAGGAGAATTCCAGCGAGGCTTCCACGCCGTGTTTAGCGAGAAATTTACGGGTCGTGTTGATGAGTTCCGTGGCGATGCGTTTGCCTTGCAGGTCTTTCACGTCGTGCATATCAGAGTCATTCGGCACGGCGACTACCCAGCGCACGGGGCGCGCCTCTGCCTTGGAATACATGAGCGGCGTGACTTCCACGACGTCCGCATCGTTTTCCGACACCCAGTCACGGCCGGTCAGCCCGCAGTCCATCACGCCGTCCTGCACGTAACGCGCGATTTCCTGGGCGCGGATGAGCACCGGGTCTAACTCCGGGTCATCGATACGGGGAAAATACGAGCGGGACGAGGAGGAAATTTTCCAGCCGGCACGGCCAAACAAACGATAGGTGGCATCCTGTAAGCTTCCCTTGGGAAGCGCAATTTTCAAACGCTGGGTGGTGGTGGTCATAGATCCTCCGCGGTCAAATAGCAGGCCACAATAGCCCGAAAGCACGCATATTATACCGGTGAAGCGAAAGGGGGGTCAACCGTACGCCCTACCCGACGCTGGGCGTCCGGCGGTAGAGGTATGGTAACGGAAGGCCACGTTACATGGGTGCTAACTCATCGCATACTCGCGCATGGCGCGGTAGTGGTTTGCCAGGTCATCGCGTTGATAGTGGGCATTGAGCCCACTGGGGTTGGGGAGCACCCAAATTTCCGTCATCCCGATGCGTTCGTCTTGCAGGCCGAGGATGGCCTTCGGCTGTTCAAAGGCAGCACGGTAGGCGCTGATGCCGAGAACGGCCAGCACGCGCGGCGCGTACGGTCGGATCTTCTCCGCGAGTTGCCGGGCGCCCTCGCGCAATTCCGCGGGCGAGAGTTCCGCCGCGGTGGCGGTGGCACGGTCCACGATGTTCGTGATGCCGCAGCCGTACGTCAGCAACTCCTGCTCTTCCTCAGGCGCGAGCACCCGCGGGGTGATGCCCGCCGCGTACAAGGTGGGCCAGAAGCGATTGCCCGGTCGGGCGAAGTGATGACCGACTGCCGCGGTATACAACCCGGGGTTGATGCCGACAAACAGGATGCATAACCCCTGCGCAATGACATCGGGCACAGTTTTCCCCTGCGCGTGCTGAATTTCCTCCGGCGTTGGCTTTCGCATGACAACCTCATCTTTCCTGGACACTGCTAGTGGGTCACTTGTCACGTCCAGCGGTCATGGTTTCCTGCTGAATCTGCCGCGCCCATCGTCCCACGACCGGACGACGCGTATACGCGTGTGACCCGCCGACCTGGTGGCGACGCTCCTTAGCCCGGCGACGGCGCTCC
>DASXVL010000330.1:0-18921 GCA_036504255.1 Armatimonadota bacterium
ACGGAAAACGGCTATCGGGGTCGGGGCTTGGCGAGCAGCGTAGTCAGCCACGCCACCCGCGCCGCGCTTGATGCGGGCAAGGTGCCCCTCTATCTGCACGACGTCAACAATCAGGCCTCGTCCCGCGTCAGCCTGCGCGTCGGCTATCGTCCCTACGGGTACGAACTCACCTGCGAAGCGGGACGCGTCATGCCGCGACGGGGGTAACGCGGGCAACACCGGAGCCCGGCGTTCCTGCAGACGATAGCCGGAATTTGGCACGCGCAAGGTGATCAGCCTGATCTGATGCAATCTGGGATGGGTTCTGCTGGGCATTGGCCTGGCCGTATACACGTGCCATGTTGCCCGATGTCGCTACAGCCACAATAGCTACCCGAACTCTCTACGCCTGGAGACAAGGCAACGCATGCGTGTGGTGGGACCCGGCAAGACGGTGCCTATCCGGGCCCATAAGTAAACACTCGCAGGCTGTTGTTTCAACGCTGGGGTAGCCGGGCTATGGCCCAATGCCATTCAAATAAGCTCTGTCGGTTGATCGACTCAATGACTAGCTCGCATGAAGCATATCGGCCGGTATTGACAAGAAACACTCACCAAATATTGTGTTCATCCGCAGCAGAACACACCCCCGTCTCCCCGCATTACCCAACGGTCTCCCCGCCAACGGGTGACCGTTTGACACGCCGGGGTCTGTGCGGGGGGGCAGAGGGCAACCTCTGGCCCGACCGGGATCGTTGACACGAGGCTGGCCTGGAGTCCTTACAGCCCACGGATAAAGTCGGTTGCCGTCTCGCTCGATCTTTTTGCCCAGCTTGCCACACGAGATCCGCGTTTTTACTGCCAGTAGAGTTGCGGATCTCACTACGTTCGAGCCCTTCCAAATGGCGCTGTTATCTCATCGCCTCTGCAGTGCAGCCCCGGTTTTCTTTCATCATCGTCCGCTTACGCTCCCACTGCCGTTTCCTCCGGCAGATACGCCCCTTCCGCATTCATGCGCGCGCGCACGTGAGCGGTATCCATGGTGTGGACATCGTGCGTGGGCAGGCCGGTGGCGTGGGCGGCGGCGATGCCGGCGGCTTCGCCGAGTACCAGGCAGACGGGCATGACGCGCACGCTCGCCTGTACTACGTGATCGCAGGAGATGGCGCGCCCGGCGACGAGCACGTTGCGGAGCCCGGCGGGGGTGAGGCAGCGGTAGGGGATGCCGTGCGATTCGCCGGGACCGTAGTTTTCAAAGCGCTGCAGCGGATTCCAATCCTGCGTATGCGCGGTCGCGCTTTCCGCTTTCGTGGTGTGGATGTCAACCGGGTAGGCGTTGCGGCAGACCTCGTCGTGGAAGTGGCGGCGGGCGAAGAAGTCCTCCGCTGTCAGATAGTAATCGCCGAGCACGCGCCTCGTTTCGCGGATGCCCATGAGCGCGCCGGTGGCCACCAGATAGGCGTTGGCAAAGGCCTGGGGTGCAAACTCCGCCAGCGCGTCGCGGAACTGCGCCGCCAGCTCGCGCCCCTGCATGAGCGCGCGCGACACGGAGTGGGGGTCGGTGTTATCGACATCCCACAAATGCCCCGCGTTGAAGCCGACGGTGCCCGGACCAACGAGGTTGTTGCACCAGTGCCCGTCGCGGATGAGCGGGTACTTGCCCGAGGCGAGAATGGCCGGGATCGGATCCTTGCGCTGCCGGTAGCCATACTCATCGACATTGCTGAGCATGAAGCAGTGCGTCGCCGGTTGTAGTTCGCCGGTCTGCTCATCCCCTTGCTTGAAGGCCGCGCCCGCGAAGGTCGCCAGGTCGGCGTCCCCGGTGCAATCGATATACACTTTGGCCCGGTAGGCCGTGAGCCCGGCTTTATTTTGCGTAATAATCGCCGCGACCGCACCCGCGCCATCGGTATCGACGGCCACCAGCGCCGTGTTGAAGAGCACCGCCGCGCAGGCGTCGGTCACCATTACGTCGTAAATACGCTTCAGACGTTCCGGATCGAGCGGCACCCAGTCCAGCGCGCGCGGCTCGACGTGCGGCATGCCCGCTTTGCACTCGGTGAAGACCCGTTCGGCCAGCCCGCCGTAGATAATGCGCTGCTGATCGGAAAAGGGCGTCCAGGCGGGCACCAGCCCCGAGGTGCCCATGCCGCCCAGGCAGCCGGTGGCTTCCAGCAGCAGCGTCTTTGCGCCTTCCCGCGCCGCCGCCGTCGCCGCGGCGCAGCCCGCCGGGCCGCCGCCAACCACAATCACCTCCCACGTGTCGTCACAGGGGAGAGTCCGCTCGGTCAAAGTATAGGTTGCCATCGCCGCTCCTTTATTTCCACCATATTATTATAGCCGATACGGCTCTCTACCTTTTTACGAGACCATTGGCGAAAAAGTTATCGTCTTCCGCAAGACATAATACTGTTTTCGCGTCTCTTTTCGCAAAGGGTTGTCTTTCGGACTAGCCTCGGCTATCATAAGCATATTATGTTCTCGTCGTTCTCCCGGTGGGCGTTGCTCGCTGTCATGCTGGTGGTTTTTTCCGCGGTTGCTCTGCCTCTTCGCGCCGCACAGGCGCTTGATCCCCTTGATGTGCTTGATCGTACCTTAGGGTTGGTGGCGCAGGGGGATGTGGAGGGGGCGCGCACGACGCTCGCCAGCCTGGCCGACCCGGAAGCGGGTGACGTGTTGCGTTTGACCACGCACGGCACGCTGGAGATGGCCGCGGGGCAATATGCCGAGGCGAGCGCGCGCTTTCGCGCCGCGTTGGGCGCCGACCCGCAAAACCTGGCGGCGCTGTGGGGATTGAGCCTCTGCCTGCTACAGCGCGCACACGTCTATGAAGCCGCCGCCTGCGTGGGCCGCGCCGCCGTAGTCGCGCCGGGCAATGCGCGCGTCAAAGCACTGCAAGCCTACGTGCAATTGCAACTCGGCCAGTTGACCGACGCCGCGATCACCGGCAAAGCCGCGTTGGATTGCGGCGAAAAATCGCCCTTTCTCATGGCCACCCTCGCGCAGATTCATTATAAGTTAGGCTACCCGCAGAAGGCGGTGGAGTTCAGCGGCTTTGCCGCGAAATACCTCAGTGCCGTCACGCCGCAGACGGGAGACGTCAGCGTGCTGCGCTTGCCGTTGACGATGACCATCGCCGATACGCCGGAGGCGCTCTCCACTCTCTCCGAGAGCCTGGGGCAGGCGAAAACGCCGGAGGCGCCGGTACTGCCGCTCGACACGCCGGTCGATGTGAAGCCGAACGCGCCGCCAATGCGTTTTCAGATTGTCAGCCCGGCCCGTGAGAGCGTGGTGAAGGGCTTGCTGCGCGTGCAGGCGATCTACCGTGGGCGGCGCGAGATTTCCTTTGTCGTCTTTCAGGTGGATGGCGTGCTGCGCGGCATGGTTACCGAGCTCCCCTACCATTTTCTGTGGGACGCCGCGTCGACTACGCCCGGCCCACATCGCCTGGTCGTGCGCGCCTACGATGCCCACGGCCTGCTCACAGACGAAGACGCCATCAATATTACCTCCGCCGGGGGCAAGCTGCTGGAGGCGCCCGACACCACCAACGCTGTCGCGGCGCTGCAAGCGCGCATGATGGCCCTGACCATGCCCTCCCCGGCGCTCTTGCCACTCTTCACCAGCCTGGGCATGTGGCATTTGGAGTTAAAGGAATATCCGCAGGCGGTGAGCGCACTGGAAAAATCCGCCGCGCTCGACCCAACGAATGACAAGGTACTGCAGACGCTCGGTAAGCTCTACACGCAGAGCGGCTTACATGCGTTGTCCACCACCGGCGAAATCACCCGTGGTCCGATCGGCATGAAACGCGTTGCCGTCACCTTCGATGATGGGCCCAATCCGCTGTACACCCCCGCCATCATGGAAGAACTGGCCAAGTACGAAGCGCACGCTACCTTTTTTGTGGTGGGCAAGATGGTACGGCAGTACCCCGACCTCGCGCTGGACTTGCTGGCGAACGGGCACGAACTGGCCAACCATACGTATAACCACCCGAACCTGACGAAATTGTCGCAGCCGGAGATCATTCGTGAGGTGTTGCTCAACCGCAGCGCCATCAAGGAAGTGACGGGACGCGACACCTACCTCTTTCGCCCGCCCGGCGGCAACATCGACGAAGATGTCACGCGGCAACTGCGTGCGCTCGATTACAACATCATCTATTGGTCGATCAATGTCGCGGATTTTAAAAAATCGCCTCCGCCCGAGCAGGCGGCGCTGGTATTAGCCAAGGTGCAGGATGGGTCGATTTTGCTCATGCACAACGGTCCCATCGATGGCACGATGAATATCCTGCCCACCATATTGGCGGAGTTGCACCGCCGGGGCTACGCCATCGTCACCGTTTCCGATTTAATGAAAGGCCGTTAACCCCGCAACGACGAGGCCAAGGCGCAACGTGTTTTGCAAACCCCCGGGGTGACAGTGATCGCCTCGGGGGTTTTGGCTATTGCGCCCGTCGATACGTGAACCCGGTGAGGGCGACGGTATAGAGAGTACGCGCGGGGTCGTAGCTGATGCGGTATCGCGTCGGATAGTAGCCGGCGACCTCATACGCTGGCGGCTGGGGGATCGCCTTGTCGACAAACGACCGGGTGTGCAGCCAGGCCACCGTCATCATTGGCTCCAGATAGGCCAGGCGCCCGTTATAGGTGCCGAAGATGAACGACTCGGTGAACGGCGTGCCATGAAATTCCGGGAACGAGGGGACGATCCAATGCGCGCCCATGCGCGGTTCCTCGCCGCCGGGCGCGTAGACATAGCCTTGCGGCACATACTGCGGCGGCGGGACCTTGGCGACGCGGGCAGCGTCCTCACCGGTGGCGGTGATGCCGGAGCGCACTTCCGGGGTAATGAGATAGAAATGGAAATCGAAGTGCGGCGCTCCGTAAAATTCGACCGGGAAGTGCCCCTGCGGATTCCAGTTCAGCACGAAATGCGTGAAGGGCAGCCCCTGCGCCTGGGCGGGAAAGGCGAGTGGCGCCTCCGACATAATGGGCGGCAGGCCGATGAACAGGCCGGGCGTGAAGGTGACCCCAAGGGTTACCGGGTTCCCGCCCGGATCGACCGTGACGAACGTCGCCACCGTGCCCTGGCCGACCGGACGTATCTCCCCGAGATACGTCCGCGCCTGGGATAGCGCGGGGCGGCAGGCCAGCAGTTGCACAACGACGACGGTAGAAATGGCGAAAAAGCTTACGATGCGCATCGCGAAATCCTCTTGCTCTTACACGTTGTCCCTTATTCCGATAGATACCCGGCGCGCTGCCGCGCGAGGAAGAGGGATGTGACGAGGATGTCCGGTGGCGGTGACACGTTTTGCACGGGTGGACCTGCGTACGGCCCCTCGTACTTTGGAAGAAGACCCGGAAATGTGCCTTTGCAGATGGGCACTGTGTGGAACAGGGCAAGAGCTCGGCCGTCTATTTTATGACCAATACCTGCCGGGCTCGCGCCCAGTTCCACACAGTGACTACTATTCCGGCGCAGGGCTGGGGAAAGAGCTCATAAGGGAACGCCAAAAACCTGATAGGCAGCGGGCCTTCTGCTCTTGGGATGCACTACGGAAGCGGTGGGGCTCCAGCACGGTTTGGAAGGAAGGCCTGCCCTCGGCACGAGGGCAGAGAGCCCCGCTTTCGCTGTCTCTGCGGCAACACCCCCCGGTTCTCTGCCATTGCACAACCATGGTATCCGGTTCGGGACTGCTAAACTGGGCTGATCACTCCCACCTGAATAGATGGGGTTTCCCGCGCAACAGGGGCTAGCTAATACACCAAGCCCTCGCGCCCCAGACGCCAGGCCATCGGGAGGATGGGAATGCGGAGCTTCCGCACAGGCTGCCGGATGGCGCTATGTTGGGTGAACGGTTGAGTACGGTGGTTGCCCTCTCATGTAAATCGTACGAATGCAAGTTGTTTCTGTACTGTATAATACTACGAGCAGGCTTATGCTTCCGAATTGGAAAGGGATTATACGCTAAAGGACGAAGATATTTATTGGTTGTATTGTCTCACTGTTCGTCGTTTGCTCATGGAGGGATATGCGATGTGGAAGAGATGGTTAGCTGTTATTCTTCTGTTCCTGCTGGTCATGGGTGGGGTGGCATGGGGGATTCTTCGTGTCAAGACCCATGGGGCACAGGGAGGCCTGCAGCGGGTATCCGCTCTACCGGTGGTCCCAACGTCATCGAAGCCGGTGGCTGCTAAGCCGACAGCGACGAACCCGACGCAATTGCAGCCGACAGGCGCCGCAGAGCGTGCGCAGGATTGGTTCGTATTGCCGGCACGATCAGGCCAGCCCATGTTTTGTCCGGTGATGCTCCCCTTCACCTGCCACTATCAGGGCGTTTCTGAGGACCGCAACCAGCGCCTGACATTCCCCTCGCTCCTCGACTACAAATTTTACTTCGTGTCGGATAATATAAATACTGCCTGTCCGGCATTCGTGTATCGCAAGGATGAAGCGGCGGCACACTTAACAGGAACCACTCCCGAGAAGATCGCCGAGTATATCAACCGTTGGTCGGCTACCCATGCCATTGGCGGCGAACTGACCGTGACACCGGCAGGATACACTGGCGCGCTGTCCGTGTTTGATGTAAATGGCAAGCGTATCTTGCAGAAGGCGTACCCGAAGCCGTTGCCCTACTTCACGCTGATGGGGCGCATGGTGGAGGACTGGCTGTCCTTCCGGCATCAATCTTGCTCCCCAGCCCTGCGTGCGGAGTTGGAACGCCCGATGACCACCAATATGGAGACCGTGCGCTGGTACGGCGAGGCAGCCACCATGCCCTGGCGCAGCGAGAAGGAATGGGCGGTCTACCGTAAGATCCTCAACGCTGACCCGAACTTCGGTGAGGTACGCCACTGGTTCGCGAACCAGAAAGGGTGGGCAGACGGCCAGACCGATGTGCCGACGAAAGAGGCGGAATACGCGCGCGCCTTCCTCAGTCATCCGGTGATTTCGGCCATGCGGGAATGCCAACTACATCAGATTAAGGACGGCAGCTTGCGCAAGCGCGCGGCGGTCGCTTTTGCCCATGGTCTACAGATTGTCCCCGAACATAATGAGCTTATTTGGCATCAATTTGATCCATTTATCTCCAGTGATTTGCTGGAGGGTGAAGCCCAAGACGGGGGGTATCACTCCGATATCTTACAGGCAAGCCCGCCTGCACGTGTTGATGCGTTTCTGCTGCCCGCCGCGCGAGACTATCCGGGAAATGGGGAACTCCAAAGTGACCTCGCGGAGTACTACTTTTACAAAGGACAGATACAGAAAGCGGTTCCGCTCTACTTAAATTCGACGAGAAAGGTGACAATAGACGTCACCATTTTTGCATATCAGCAAGCTGGCGTGGGGTACTGGCAGGCCGGGCAAGGATGTTCAGCGTTGTCCTGTCTGCAAGAAGCAGTGAAGTTTGACACCACGAAATCCGCCTTTGGCAACAACGCTGCATATACGAAAATGGCGATTTACCGCGATTTTCTTGATTACCGTGCTTGCATTGACCTCGGACAACAAGTGTGTACGTCACAACAGGATGATGCGAGTTCTGAGCTACTTCTCCTGGCATCTTTGGAGAGCAATATTCCGCTGCACGCCACGGAGCAGCCACCAGCCGACACACCACATAAACGGTTGAATGCGGTCGATATCCGCAGGAAGATCATCGCGAAACGTCCGAACGACATACCCGCGCTCGATATAACTACGATTACAGATGGCGACATCATGTACAGCTATGCCGATGCATGTCTGCACGCAGGACGCTCGGTGGCGAGCAACGCGGTACGCCGTGCCTGGGCTTGGAAACCGCGCGTTCCACGGCTGGCGAGATTGCTTGCTGATGCGACCCTCAGCAAGCATCCACAAGATATCGCGCGCTATACCGCCCTGATGGCCTGGTTGGCGCCTGAAATATCGTATTGGGGCAAATTACATGCGCAAGCATTGGCCGCAGGGGCGGTGGAGGACAGCAACGCTGCTTCCATGCGTCTGCTCAATGAGTGGGAGCGCAAAGCGAACACCGTGCGTGGAAACCATGCAGCGCAATTCTGGCAAGACGCGCCGCCATTCATCGTGGAGTATCTAGTCATGCGCGCGCTAGCTACGCACCAGGATCAACAGAGCGTGAAGGCGTTATCGCTCTTTACGCAGTATGCTGCAGCCATGGCGTCGCTACAGCGCGGCAAAGATCGAGGCAATCGTACTTGGGAAGCGTACCTTGCGCACCTGTACGCCTTCAGCGGAAAGATTACGAATCAACTACCCGCACACCGCCGCGAACCCTGGCTGCGGCAATTCTCGCTCGCCATGGGGGATGCGGTGCAACAGTGAAGCTGATACTTGGGCGGTAGCACAGGTTGCCCTGGCATATGGCTACTGCGTAGCACGATGAGGGGGCTCACTGCCTCCTCACACCCACTCCCGAAAGAAGTCCCAGACGCGGGCGTGGGAAAATTCGTGTTCGGCGTCGTAGTATTCTTCCTCCAGGCGGTCTTCGGCGTCGAAGAGGCGGTAGGCGCTGCGGAGTTGCACCACGCCGTCGCGGGTGGCGTCGAGGGGGAAGATGGGGTCATGCTCCCCCTGGCTGATGAGCAGCGGGCGCGGGGCGATGGCGCAACCGAAATCGGGCAGATCGGCCAGCGTGGCCATGCCGGGCACGAAATTGTCCACGCAGTGCGCGACCTGCATAAAGGCGGCGAAGCGGTTGAAGTAGCCGCTGATCATGGCGGCGCGCACGCGTTCGTCGAGCACACTGAGGAAGAAGCTGACGAGCCCGCCGCCGGAGATGCCCGCGGTGGCAATGCGCGTGGCATCGACCTCGGGCTGCAGCGCGAGCAGCGTGACCATCTGCTGGGCGTCGAACAGACGCAGGGCGGCCATGGAACTGCCCAGGTGCAGGGCAAATTCCGACGGCGTATCGCACGCGCAGCCGCCGAACTGTTCGAGAAACCAGAAATCACGCCGGCGGCCAAAGCCCATCAGGTCGAAGGTGAGCGCCACGTAGCCGCGGCGGCAGGCTTCCAGCGCGAAGGCGTGCTGATAGTCGTCGAGCGCTTCCCCCTCCGCGTCACGTCCGATGAGAGGGTTCATGCCGTCGCCGTGGCCGTGGACGCAGAGCACGCCGGGGCGCGGCGTCGTCAGTTCGTCGGGCACGAGTACGATAAAGGGCACTGTCATGCCGGGCGCCGTTTCCACCTCGCCATAGCGGAAGCGCACGCCCGCTTCCAACTGTCCCGCCGCCAGAATGCGCGGCTGCAAGGGGAGTGCGGGCGGTGTTTGTCCCAGTTGTACCGTCAACGCGGCGCGAATCTCCGCCTGCCACACGGCAAACTCCGCGCAGTTCGTGGCGCGGAACGGCAGGCGTGGGGTAATGGTGCGCCACCACTGGTTGAGCATCTCTAGCGGCGCGAAGCGCTCACCGTGCGCATGGTGAGCGACCATCCAATCGGTCGGGGTGATCATGGCGTGGAACTCCCTTACATAACTCACAAGGTATCTTCCATGCCCGAAGGGCATATCCTACCGCGCGGCCACCGGCATTGGAAAATTAGCGGTGACGCGGGTCTTTCGCCGGTGTCTCGGCTGAGCCGGTGCGGCGGCGGTGAATCTGGATGATGTCGCTCATGACGTTGATACGCGCGATGAGCTCCTGGAGATTTTGGGTCCCGGAGGTGTCCAGCGTAACGGCGATGTTCGCGACATGCTTTTTCGGGTCCGAGGTCATCTTCACCGAGCGGATATTGGTCTTGGTTTCCGAGAGAATGGAGCCGATGTCCGCGAGCAGGCCCAGCCGGTCGAGCGCAATGATTTCCAACTCCGCCTGGTAGACGCCTTCGCCGGTGTCTTGCCAATCGAGCGTCATCAAGCGTTCCGCCTCGCTGGGCGTTTCACGCAGCCCGCGCAAGTTCGGGCAGTCTACGCGGTGAATCGTCACGCCCTTGCCGCGTGTCACATAGCCGACGAGGCTGTCGCCGGGGATGGGCTGGCAGCATTTGGAGAGACGGAAGAGCATGCCATCGATGCCGGAAGCGGAGATCTGAATGGGCAACTGCCCCTGCTGCGAATTGGCGCCGCTGGTGGTGCGCAGTTCGTCGAGCGAGCGCTTGGGAATGTCCTCGCGGATGCGGTGCAGCACGCCTTCCGCCGTCATCTCGCCGTAGCCGATGAGCGCGTAGAGGTCGTCAATACCCCCCAAGTTCGATTTGTGGGCGACGGTGAGCAACTTGTCCGTCTTGAGTATGTCGGCGGTATGCACGCCGAGACGCTTACATTCCTCTTCCAACGCTTGCCGTCCGCGCTGGATATTTTCTTCGCGGTTCGCTTTGCGGAAATACGATTTGATGCGCGTGCGCGCTTGGTGCGTGGCGACGAATTTGAGCCAATCGAGGCTCGGCTTCTGGTTGGCGCGCACGATGATTTCCACCACGTCGCCGTTGGCAAACTGGTAGGGGAGCGGTACCAGGCGACCATTCACCTTCGCCCCCGCGCAGCGCGCGCCCAGGTCAGTGTGGATGCGATAGGCGAAGTCGATGGGCGTCGAACCCGCCGGCAGGTCGATAATGTCCCCGGCCGGGGTGAAGACGAACACCTGGTCCTTGAAGAGGTCCATCTTCAAAGACTCCAGCCAATCCACGTCGCTTTTCGCTTCCGCCTGCAGGTCGATCAGGCCGCGCACCCAGGTGAGCTTTTGCTCGAACTGCACGTCGCGGGTGCCGCCTTCTTTATAATGCCAGTGCGCGGCGATGCCGACTTCCGCGGTGCGGTGCATTTCCCAGGTGCGAATCTGCACTTCCAGCGGTTGCCCGTGCGGGCCGACGACTTTGGTATGGATCGACTGGTACATGTTCGGCTTCGGCTTGGCGATATAGTCGGTGAACATGTTCGGCAAGGGCAGCCATTGGCTGTGCACCTCACCGAGCACCGCGTAACACGCCTGCACGGTATTGACCACCACGCGGATGGCCTCCAAATCGAGGATCTGCGTGAAGTCCACGTCCTGATTCTTCATCTTGTTATAGATGGAGTAAAAGTGCTTGGGCCGCCCGACGACTTCACCCTCGATGCCCAACTGCGCCAACCGGTCGGTGAGTTGTTGAATGGCGGTGCCGATGACTTCTTCGCGTTCGGCGCGCGTGCGGTTGACCTTCGTCTGAATGTCGCGGTAGATCAACGGTTCCAGCGCGCGCAATGACAGGTCTTCCAACTCCCACTTGATCTTCCAGATACCCAGGCGGTGCGCGATGGGGGCGAAGATGCGCAGCGTTTCGTCGGCAATGCGTTTTTGATCCGCCTCCGGCATGAACTTCAGCGTGCGCATGTTATGGAAGCGGTCCGCCAGTTTAATGAGGATGACGCGCACGTCGCGCGCGGTGGCCAGCAGCATTTTGCGCAGATTTTCCGCCTGCCGCACCTCGTGGCTGTGGAAATGCAGGGAGCCGAGCTTCGTCACCCCTTCCACCAACGTGGCGATCTCCGGGCCAAAGCGCTGCGCGATGTCGTCGCGCGTCACCGGGGTAATCTCACCGTTGGGGCGTTCGAGCAAGCCGTCTTCGATGGTGTCGTGCATGAAGGCGGCGGCGATGGTGGATTCGTCCATCTCCAATTCCGCGAGCACGTGCGCGACTTCCAGCGGGTGAATGATATAGGGCTCGCCTGAGCGGCGGAGCTGGCCTTCGTGGATCTGGCTGGCAAACTCGTAGGCGCGCGCCAGCATCTCGCGATTACACTGCGGCGCGTACCGCTCAACGCGGGTCAGCACGGCGGCGAACCGTTCATCGAGGCGACCTTCCAAACGCGGGATTCCGATGCTTAACATATGCCTCTCGTGGCCACGGTGGGGGGAAAGCGCACCGGACCACACATATTATACTCGATCCGGCATGGTCTGTGCGATGCGGAAACGACGCTTGGCGGGCGGGCGGTCTTACGATGTTACGCTGGTAAGCTAAACGCCGCGGGAATTTGGAGATCGTTGTCGCGACGGCGGTCGAAGACGCAGCAACTGCCCTGGATGGCCTTGCAGAGTTTTTTGACTTCCGTCGAACGCTTGGCCAGGGCATGGAAGTTTTCAAAGGGCCCGTTCTCGCTGGTGACGACGGCGATGGAGATGGACATAAAGGGGAAGCTTTCCAACTCGCCGCGACGGTTGCGCGCGGTGATCCCTTGCTGCTGGCGGTGTACTTCATCGTAATAGGTTAGTATTTTACGATCAAAGGTGTCCGCGAATTCCTGCAGCAACTCGCCCGGCGGCAAGGTGTCGAGCACCACGACGAAATCATCGCCGCCGAGGTGACCGACGAAGGGAGAGGGAAAGCGGTCTTTCGTAAACGTGCCGAGTAAGAGTTCCGCGGTGACCTTGAGGATTTCGTCCCCGCGGGAAAAGCCGTAGGCATCGTTATAAGCTTTAAAATTGTCCAGGTCGATGTAGAGGACGGAAAAATGCTCGGCGATATGGATCACGCGATCAATCTCGCGTTCAATAATGATATTGCCGGGCAGGCCGGTGAGCGGGTTGGCGTAGGTGGCGTTCTTGATGCCTTGCTCGGTAATGCACTCCAGCAGATCCATCACGGTAATGACGCCGAAGTATTGCCCGTTGATGGTCACGATAATATTATCGTAGAGCAAGGGGCGACTGCGTTGTGTTGCCGCCTGGGCAACCACCTCCAGCGGATCTTGAAAGTCGACGATGAGCGGGCTCATATCCATGATCGCGCTGATCGGCCGATTCTGGAACAGGCTATAGCCGTACTGCTGTCCGAGCCGGGTGTAAAATTTCTCGCGCATGACCAGCCCGACCGGTTTGCCGTCATCAACGATCGGAATGCCCATGAGCGCCTCATCGTCGGAAAAGAGCTTCTCAACGCGGTGGCAGGGAGTTTTGGCGTCGTACGGCACTTTGGAACGGCAATAGTTCCCCACCTTCATCGTCGCGATGTTTTGTAGACGATTATGCAGCCGGCGTCGGTAGCTGGCTTGCAGTTGCTCGACGATGTCCGCGGCGGGTGGGGCGGGGGCTGGTTCCGGCATGCCGAGCAGGAACCCCTGACCATACTCCACGCCCAGGTCGAGCAACGTCAACAACTCGGCCTGTTGTTCGATGCCTTCGGCGATGAGCGAGATCTCCGTGGCGCGCGCGAAATCCACCGCAAATTTGATGAGCTGCTGTTTGAAGGCGTCACGGTGGAGATTGCGGATCAGGTTCATGTCGAGCTTGAGAAATTTGGGCTTCAATTGGCAAATGAGGTTCAAGCCGGAGTAGCCGGCGCCGACGTCATCGACCGCCAGGCGGTAGCCCTGCGCCTCGTAGTGTTCCAGAATGGCATAGAACTCGTAGAAGTTCTCGATCGCCGATTTTTCCGTCAGTTCGAGCACGATGCAATTCGTCGGCAGCGAGAGTTCGGCAAGACGCCCTTTGGTCATGCCATCACGAAACCGGGGGTCCTGGATGATGTGAGGGTTGACGTTGAGAAAGAGAATCTTCTCGGTAGCGCAGGCGGCGAAACGCTCGATGGCGAGATGACGGCAGAGATATTCGAGCTCCCAGGTGAGGTGACAGTTCTCCGCGAGCGCAAAGAGGGCGGTGGGAGATTCAAGCGGCGTGAATTGCGGCCCACGTGAGAGCGCCTCGTACCCGAGCACCGAACCGTCACGCAAGGAGATGATCGGTTGAAAACAGGTGGTGATCTGTTGGGTTTCGATAATCTGCAGGAGGTCATCACGCATGGCAACGATCCCCGGTTCTCTGACTTGTGTGGGCATAAGCAGCGCCCTTATCACTCATGAAGTCCAATGTCTCTTGTAGTGTAGTGGTGAATTATGAGGAGAGAATGAGCAGGCGATGAGGCGAGTATGAAGCAGTACGGGCGCAGCATTTGCGAGTAAAGCTCTCGGAGATAGCTGAGAATTACGCGCGAGCAAGCGGGCGATGAGGGAGCGAATTATTGGTAAGCTGGCGAAAAATTCTGGCGAAAAGGGCACTGTTGAGGGGTAAAATAATTGAGAATAAATGCTCGAATAAGCAGGGTTTATTATTCGTGAATTAATTCTCGTTTAAAACGGACCGTGCCGCGCGTGGATATTTGCCCGTCAAGAGGCTGTTGCCACGCGTTTTGTGCGTGTTTTGTGACAGAGCCGCGCGTATTTTTGCTGTGCGTGCGACGTAACGATGGCATTCTCCGTGCTTGTGTTCACAGGTACAATGTAGGTAATATGTGTGAGATTGCTGTGAGTTTTTGCAGGAAAACTAGTGAAAAAACGCTTGAAAAGGATGCAAAACCGTTTACAGCGTGAATACTTCGTGTTATATTTCACTAGTGAGCTAATTCACGAAACGAGGAGTGTCTATGTCTGCCCACGTGTGTCAGTGCACTACAGACCTCAGCGAGATTCTCGCCGAGTTTCCTGCTGGCCGTCGCGAAACGCTAATCCCCATCCTGCAGGCGGTGCAGGGCGTGTTCGGTTTCCTGCCCGAGGAAGCGCTCGGCGTTATCGCTCGGCACCTCGGCCTGTCACCCGCGAAGGTGTACGGCGTCGCGACCTTCTATAATCAATTCCGCCTGCTGCCTGTCGGCAAGCATACCGTGCGCGTCTGCCGGGGTACCGCCTGCCACGTGCGCGGTTCCAAATTGCTGCTCGATGGCTTCGCCGATCAACTGGGTGTGAGCCCGGGCGACACCACGGCGGACGGCGAGTTCACCCTGGAGACGGTCGCGTGCCTCGGCGCGTGTTCGATTGCGCCGGTGGTGACGGTGGACGACAACTTCCATGGCGCGGTACAACCGCGCAATATCGGTAAGATTCTCAAGCAGTATCGCGAGGAGTAGTGGAGAGGCCATGAGCACGATCACGACCTATACGCTGATGGAACCCTGCTGCGCACAATGCACGCACACCGTCGAGACGCCCTGCGCCAAATTTATGGCGTGCCGCCTCGATGGCCCGCTTTGCCATGACGACGCCACCTGCGCCGCTCAACTGGCAGGCGCGCGCGCCATTGCCATGCATCAGCAGTTGTTGCCTATCATTTTCGTCGGCGCCGGCACTTGTGGCCTGGCGAGCGGCATGGATCAAGTCATTCCCGCGTTGAGCGACGCGCTCGCCAAACACGGGATGGAAGCCACGGTCAAAGAAGTCGGATGTTTCGGCCTCTGTCATCGTGAGCCGATGCTCGACATCAAAAAAGCCGGACGCCCGCGCGTGTGCTTTGATAACGTTGACCTGAAGAAGGCGCTGGAGATCATCGAGCGCTACCTGGTCAACGACGAAGTGCCCGCCGAACTGGCCATGGGTTATATCGATTCCGCGGACGCCGAGGCGGAGTGCGCCGAGCGCAAACTGCCCAAGCTCTACGATCTGCCGGTGCTCGCCAAACAGCGCCGCATCGTACTAAAGAACTGCGGCCTCATCGATCCGGAATCGCTGGATGAATACGTGGCGCGCGGCGGCTATGCCGCCTTTGCCAAAGCCATCGCCGTTGGTGACAACGGGCAAATGGTGATTGATGAAGTGCTCAAAGCCGGCCTGCGCGGTCGTGGCGGCGGCGGTTTCCCCACCGGGCGCAAATGGTCGCTCACCCGCCAACAGGCCAACACCCCGAAATACCTGGTCTGCAACGCGGATGAAGGTGACCCGGGCGCATTCATGGACCGCTCCGTATTGGAAGGCGATCCGCACCGCGTCATCGAAGGCATGCTGCTCGGCGCTCTGGCTATCGGCGCGTCGCACGGCTATGTCTACTGCCGCGCAGAGTACCCGCTGGCCATCAAACGCCTGAACCACTCCATTGCGGAGTTGGAGAAGGTCGGCCTGCTCGGCGACAACATTCTGAACAGCGGCTTCAACTTCCACCTGAAGGTGAAGATGGGCGCCGGCGCGTTCGTCTGCGGTGAAGAGACGGCGTTGCTCGCCTCCATCGAAGGCAAACGCGGCATGCCGCGCGTCCGCCCGCCCTACCCGGCGCAGAGCGGACTCTGGGGCCAGCCGACCTGTATCAATAACGTGGAGACCTTCGCCAACGTGGCGGAAATCGTGGCCAACGGCGGCGACTGGTTCGCCAGCGTGGGCACGGAAAAGAGCAAGGGCACCAAGGTCTTTGCCCTCACCGGTAAGGTGAAACTGGGCGGCCTGGTGGAAGTGCCCATGGGCATGACGCTGCGCGAAGTCATCTTTGAGGCCGGCGGCGGCATCCTGAACGATCGCCCCTTCAAAGCGGTGCAGATCGGCGGACCGTCCGGTGGCTGTATCCCGGCGGAACTGCTCGAAACCTCCGTGGATTATGACAGCCTCATCGCGGTCGGCGCGATGATGGGATCAGGCGGCATGGTGGTCATGGACGACCAGACCTGTATGGTCGACCTGGCGCGCTTCTTCATGGAGTTCATCCGCAACGAATCCTGCGGGAAATGCATCCCATGCCGCGAGGGCACCACGCGTATGCTCGAGATTCTCGAGCGCATCGTGCGCCCGTACAGCGACGAGGACCCGGCGGCTACCATCCAGCGCTTCAAATCGGTGACCATGCTGGAAGAGCTGGCCCCGGTGATCAAAGACACCTCGCTCTGCGGGCTGGGGCAAACGGCGCCGAACCCGGTGCTCGCCACCCTGCGCTACTTCCGCGACGAGTACGAGGCGCACGTCTTTGAACGCCGTTGCCCGGCCGGCGCCTGTCGGTCGTTGCTCACGTTCAGCATCGATGCCGAGAAGTGCAAAGGCTGCACCCTCTGCGCCCGCAACTGCCCGGCGAAGTGCATCAGCGGCGAAACGAAACAGCCGCACGTCATTAACGAGGACCAGTGCCTCCGCTGCGGAGTCTGCCTTGACACCTGTCGCTTCGGCGCGGTGACGGCCCAGTAACGAGGAATCAACCCATGGCTGATACCATTACCTTAACGATCAATGGCAAACAGGTCACGGCCACAGCGGGGCAAACCCTGCTGCAAGTCTGCCGTGCCCAGGGTATCGATATACCCACGCTTTGCTATATGGAAGACCTGTTCCCCTCCGGCGCGTGCCGTATGTGTGTGGTCGAAGTCGAAGGCGTGCGCGGCCTGGTGCCGAGTTGCGCCTTCCCGGCCGCCGATGGCCAGGTGGTGTCCACGCACAGCCCGCGAGCGCGCCGTGCCCGGAAAACCATCGTCGAACTGCTGCTGGCCAACCACCCGCAAGAGTGCCTGACCTGTGTCCGCAGCGGCAAATGCGAACTGCAGACGCTGGCGCAGGACCTCGGCGTGCGCGAGTGCCGCTATGAAGGCCTGCGTCGCGAATATCCGATTGACGCGAGCAGCGTGTCGCTGGTGCGCGATCCGGAGAAGTGCATTCTCTGCGGGCGCTGTGTGCGCGTCTGTGAAGAAGTGCAGGGCGTCGCCGCCATCGACTTCACCAATCGCGGCTTCCAGACAGTCATCGCGCCGGCCTTCAATACCAACCTGGGCACCACCGCCTGCGTCAACTGCGGGCAGTGCATCCTCGTCTGTCCCACCGGCGCACTGCGTGAGCAGAGCAGCCTGAAGGAAGTCTGGGACGCCATCAACGATCCGGATAAAGTCGTTATCGCGCAGGTCGCGCCCGCCATTCGCGCCACCATCGGCGAGGAATTCGGCATGGCGCCGGGCACCCGCGTGACCGGCAAGCTGGCCGCATCGCTGCGCCGCACCGGCTTTGACCTGGTGTTCGATACTGACGTCGCCGCTGACCTCACCATTATGGAAGAGGGCAGTGAACTGGTGCAGCGCCTGACCCAGGGTGGCACGCTGCCGATGATCACCTCCTGTTCCCCGGGCTGGGTGAAGTACATCGAGCACTTCTATCCGGAAGAACTCGAGCACCTCTCCACGGCGAAGTCCCCGCACATGATGCTCGGCGCGTTGCTGAAAACCTACTACGCCGAGAAGCAGGGGATCGACCCGAGCAAGATCGTCGTGGTGTCCATCATGCCGTGCACCGCCAAGAAATACGAAGCGGAGCGCCCGGAGCTTTCCAATGATGGCTACAAGGACGTCGACTACGTGCTCACCACGCGCGAAACCGCACGGCTCATCAAACTGGCGGGCATCAAGTTCGAGAACCTACCTGACGAAGAGTTCGACCCGGCCTTCGGCATTGCCTCCGGCGCGGCGGTCATCTTTGGCGCCACCGGTGGTGTCATGGAAGCCGCGTTACGCACCGCCAAATTCCTGCTCACCGCTCCGGCGGGCGAAGTCCCCGAACAGGTGACGAGCGAAATGCTCGGCCACGTGGACTTTTCTCCGGTGCGCGGTCTGGAAGGCGTGAAGGAAGCTGACGTGGACGTGAACGGCATTGCCTTGAAGGTCGCCGTGGCCCACGGATTAATGAACGCACGCATCTTGCTGGAGCAGATCAAGAACGGTACCAGTCCCTACCACTTCATCGAAGTGATGGGCTGCCCGGGCGGATGTATCGGCGGTGGCGGAAGCCCCATGCCGACCAATACCGAAATTCGCAAGAAGCGCATGGGCGCCATCTATTGCGAAGACGAAGCGCTCAACCTGCGCGCCTCGCACGATAACCCGCTGGTGAAGCAGTTGTACAGCGAATATTTGGGCGAACCGCTCGGCGAGAAATCGCATCATCTGTTGCACACGCACTATACCAAACGCGGCCTATAACCTGATGCTTGGGGCGCGTACCCTTGTGGACGCGCCCCGGACAATCTGATGATGGGGATACGAGAATGAGTCTACCTGAAACCATGACCGGCACGATCCTGCTGATAGATCGAAGTGAGCGCCTTGCCAAACAGCAGGCCATCTTCGAGAAGGCGGGCTTCACCGTGTTGACGGCCACGACGACCGAGGAAGGGATGCGGCTGGTGCGTAACGAGCGCCCGGACGCCGTCGTCTCTGAAGTGATGCTGGAACGGCCGGATGCGGGGTTCGTGTTTGGTTACCATATGAAGAAAGATCCCGAGTT
>DASXVL010000331.1:0-1860 GCA_036504255.1 Armatimonadota bacterium
GAATTCGCACAATAACTTGGTGGAGCGATGCGCCGCCACCTCATAGGTCAGTTCGACGACCGGCGGCACCGCGTCGCTGCTGATCGGCGCCTGCGCGACCACCCGTCCCCGCGCCGGCACGGGGCTGTCGTTGGTGATGCGCACCTGGTAGCGGGGGCGACTGTCGCGTACCGCCGCGTCGGGCCGGATCTCCGCGCGAATCGCCCGGATGAGTTCGTAGCGATGCACCACCAACCCTTCGCGTCCGGCGTCCTTGCCATACAGGAAGGTCAACGTGGCGTAGGACTGGGTCAGACCGTCAGGACAGTGCAGCGTAAAGGTCGCCGTCCCGCGCTCCACCGCCACCGTCTGCGCGGCCGCGCTGACGCCCGGCGGCAGCAACACGGTCGCGGCATTCGCCGTCGCCGAAGGGACGGTGAGGCGTATGGTCGTGTCGCCGCCGACGAGTATACCGCCCGCGCTGGAGACGGCGACTTCCGTCTGGCCCGCCAGGGACAGCGCCATATCGTTGCCGCCTTCGAGGTAGACCGGCTGCGCGCCCACCGTCACGTAGCAGACGCCGTCGCGCGGTTGCAAGCGTTCGGCGGTGCGGATGTTGTCGGTCACGGTAACGGGCGCGCCGGTTGCTATTTTGATGGTATTTTCGCCGTTGCGGCTCCAGGCGACGATGACCGTATGCGCCTTGTCGGCAAAACGGTTGTAGCGCACGCGGGCGACGCCGAGTTCCTCGGCGCCTACTGCCGGAGCCAGCCCCAGCTTTTCGCGCAGCCGCACTGACGAAAAGTAGTTCAGCGTCGGGCCATAGCCCGGTCCACCGGCCGCCCCTGCGAAGAAAGCGCTCTCCGGGTCTTGATCGACATTCGAGAGCAGACAGACCTTTTCACCACCCAGCGCGAAGTAGGACGACATGCTTTTTGGTAATTCTTCCGCCACCCAACGTTGGGTAATCCCGCGCGCGCCCCCGCCACCGAAGGGCGCAAACTCCAGCGAGATCCAACGCTTATGCACGCCCAAACGTTCCAGTAAGGTCTTCTCATGCAGGAAAGCGCCGAAGATGGTCGTCTCCACAGGCCCGTAAAGGTGCGGGTCGATGGCATCGCAATAGTTGAAGAGGCCCAGTTGATGGAGTTTCACGGCATCTGCTTCGACACTACTGTTGTCTTGAATGATTACCGCCTCCGGGAGCACCGACTTGATGCCTTCGTAAAAGGCGCGTTGATCGGCCACGAACGCTTCGGCATAGCCGGGCACATCGGCGCGATATTGTTCACAGAACATGCGCCAATATTTGACGTGCGGATACCGGTTGGCGGCAGCGACCGCGAACGTTTTCAGTGCCTCGGGTTTCATGAGCGCGTGATAGCCAAGGTTGGAAAAGGCCGGTATGGGAGCAGGCAAGCCATCCGTCGTGCCCACCATGGCGATGACGCCGAAATTCATCTCGTGCAGGTCGTCCGCGGTTTTGTAATACGGCTGCGCCTTGACGACCGCCACCAGATCGGGCGGCTTGGTGGCATCCTTCCACAGGTTTTGGATATGCAGCGAGGCGGTCGTCATCGGCGCATGCTGTCCGGTCCAAAAGCGGACCTGTCGGGTATAGCACCCGATGGGCACGAGATAGCGTTCCTCTTGGCCCTGGCGTATCGTCTCGCGCAGGTATTCGTTGATATAGCCAAAGGAGAGCTCGGACTGGGCCAGCACTTGCTCGCCACTCCGTATCACAAACTGTGCCGACAGATAGCGGTTCAGATATGGCTTCGCCAGCTCTTTGGGCACGGTGAGCGTCGCCCATTCGCCGACACCGGCCAGCGGGATCTCCTGCTGCCACACCGCAAACCCTTCCGCATCCGTCACCGTGCC
>DASXVL010000332.1:0-15680 GCA_036504255.1 Armatimonadota bacterium
AGCCAACGAAACGTGGCCAAGTAGTTGCTGCACGGTGCGCAGGTCCGCCCCATGATTCAACAGGTGGGTGGCAAAGGTGTGACGCAGGGCATGCGGGCTGATGCCGCGTCGCGCGCTGGTCAGCATGACGTATTTATGCAGCAAACGCGCGATGCTGCGGTCGGTGAGGCGCGTACCGAAACGGTTGAGGAACAGTGCGCCGTCATCGTCGCCTTTGGCCTGCGTACGCAACGCCGGTCGCGCGCCGGCCAGGTAGGCATGCAGCGCGGCGACGGCTTCTTCGCCGAGCACCACCACGCGCTGCTTGCGCCCTTTGCCCGTCACGCGCAGGGCGAGGAGCCCGCCGGAGGCATCGGCACGGTCAATATCCAGCAGATTTTGCGCCACCAGTTCCGACACGCGCAGCCCCGAGGCGTAGAGCATTTCGAGGATCGCCCGGTCGCGCAGCCCGAGCGGCGTGCAGAGGTCCGGCGCGTGGAGCAGGTCGGTCATCTCCTCTTCTTCGAGGTAGTGCGGGAGGCGTTCGGGCAATTTGGGCGCATGCAGGCCAAGCGTCGGATCATCGTCACGGAGGTGCGCAGCCTGGAGAAACCGGAAGAGGGCGCGCAGCGCGGAGAGCTTACGCGCCACCGAAGCGCGCGCCACGCCGGATTCCAGTAAATCGGCAAGATAGCGGCGCAGATCGAGCGCGCTCACCGCACACCAGTCGGCGCGTTCGCGCCCCACGGCGAAGCGCGTGAATTGCACCAGGTCTTCCGTGTACCCCTTCACCGTGTGGGGGGATGCCCGCTTCACCGTGGCCAAATATTCGAGATAGCGGTCGAGCCATTCCTGCATAACAACGCGTATTGTACCACGGCCGCGCGGAGTACGCACGGCGGTACGGATGGTGGCGCACACGGGTTAGTGGCCAAATTCGAGAATGCCGAAATGATCAGACGCATGGAGGTCGGGTGGGGAGGTATAGCAGGGCTGCCAGGCGGAAATTTCCGACGGCGGCTGGGGCGCGATACGGAAAAAATTCCCGGTCCAGCGGTCACCCGGGCGCACGGCGTCAATGGCCGGGGTGATGCCGTTGAAGGGAATGAGCAATTCGAGCGACCACTCCGCGTGTTGACTCCAACTCCGCAAACGTACCCCCGGGCAGTCCCAAGTCTCGTCGGTCTCATGCCGCAAACTATGATGCCACGGATTTTCGATGCGCGCGTCCGCCACCCCCCCGTACGGGGTGGCCATGATCGCCATGTACTGACTCCGGTCACCGATGGGGTCCAGGAAGACTCCCACCGCTTCTTCCATGTCACTGGAAGCCTCCACCGCAAAATCGCGGCTGAGCGGCGACGGGTCGGTGCAGCAGAAACACACGTGCACGCCGCGCGCGCTCCACGCGACACGCAGCGACGTCGCCAGCGTGACCGCACCGCCATCCTCCGCACGGACCAATGAACACGAGGGGATGCCCTGCCATTGCGCGTGGCTCAGAAACGCCTGATCCAACCCTGGAGCCGCCACGTGCGGCAGCACCATCACGGTATGTATGGCCATAATGTCAACCCTCTTTTCCTGTCTGGGCAGCAAGCCGCCCACTGACTGTTTTCCCTTCCCTACCGATCCGCTGGCATTCCGGGATGCCAGGAGTCTGAAGTGCTCCAGTCGGTAAAGGAGATGGTGGCGCGTACGGCGGGGGGCGCGAGGAGGTATTGTGCGAGTTTGCGCACGGCGCGGAAGCGCCCGTCGTCTATGCTGACGGGGATGGCGCGCGCGATCTCCAGCGCACGGTCGAAGTCAAGCGTGGCCATGGCCATGGCGTAGGGCAGCTGCGACCAGCCGTTGTGTGCGTCGGATCGTTGACGCAACTGCGCGTAGAGTGATTCCAACAGCACGCGGCTAGCCGCCGGATCCACGCTACGGTAGTAGAAGGCATATTCGACTGCGGCGTGTCCCTGCCCCTCCACGATGCGTTGTAACACCTCTGCAAAGAGTGCGCGACCGACAGCGGGGTCTAGGGCATAGGCCTGGGCGGCGATGCTGAGCATACGCTGGGTATCCGTGACGCCGGCGATGTCGCCAAGGAGCGCGGCTTGCGCCTCCTTGGGCTGGAATGGGGCGGCGGCGAGCAGCGCCTCGGCGCGGCTGTCCGGTTCGGTGATGGTACGTGCCAACGCAAGCGCGCCCGCCGGATCATCCTTCGCCAGCGCAGCGACGACGCGCTGGGCGGCATGGCTGTACGCCTGCGTCGCATCTTTCTCCTGCAGGTTGATTTTTTGCAGCCACGCCCGTGCGGTCTTGGTGTCCGTACGCGCGATGACTAGGATCGCGCGCGAGATGGCCGACGCCCGGTTGGCCATGGCGGGCAGCGCGTCGATCACCCGTTGCGCCAGCGCCGGGCCCGCCTGCGTCACTGTCTCCAGCATATATCCGAACGCACCGTCCGCGTCTTTATTGGTCGCGGCGGCGGCGAGCGCGCGGTCGAGCAGACCATCTGCCTCCCCGTTTTTCAGCTTCCCGGCGAAGGTGGCGAGCAGTACGGTATAGATGATGTGTTCGATGTCATCAGTTCGCTGGCCGACCAGCCCCTTCACCGTAATGTAGAGCGCGTTGGCGCGTGCGGGGTCGCGCTCGACGAGCGCCATACCCAGCGTGCCGAGGGCAATGAGTTTTTCCTGTGGATCTTTGATGTTCTCCAGTCCCTTCAGCGTGTCCGTGAGCACGGCCTCGGGCACGCTGGCGATATGCCCCGCCATGAGTACAGCAGTTTGGTATCCAGGCGCCTTCACGCCATCGGTCGCTGCGAGTTTCATCGCCAGGTTGAAATCGTAGGGGGCTAATTCGTAGGACAACGCTTCACGGGCATCATACTTCGTTCCCTTTGTCTCCTGGTAGAGAGCGGCAAGCAGGTCGTAGGCGCGCGAAATATTTTGCGCGGGCAGCGGTGTCACCGGGGCCAGCCGCAGCGTGACATCGGCTGCGCCAGATTTTACGGTGACCGTGCCGAACGCCGTCGCCGTGGCGGCAAACAGCGTCACCGCGCCTTGCGGCAGGCGGTCCAGGGCAAAATGCCCGGCTGCGTCGCTCGCCCGCACCGCGTCCAGCGCCTCTCCCGCCGCCATAATCTGTGCCCCGGCTACCGGGGTTCCTGCCGTATCGAGCACCGTACCCTGCACCGTAGCCGTGAGCGGCGACATGACGATGTCAGAGAGGGTGAAGCGCCCATCTGTCTTCGTCACCGTGCCGCCGGAGAGAAATCGATACCCGCGCCGCACCGCGCTGCTGAACTTCAACGCTGGCGTGTTCGCCGGGATCTTCTCCAGCGTCGCGATCCCATGCTCGTCGCTGGTCGCCCGCAGAGGGCCGAAGTTAATGGAGATAGGAGTAGAGCCATCAGTGTCCGGGAACACCAGCACCCGCACCCCCGGCACCGGCTTGCCATCGGGCGAAAGCACGCGCACGGTTACGCTTTGATGCTTGGTTCGCTGCACCATCAATTGCATGTGCACACTGGTGGGCACCGGGATACCGCTGGTCGACAACAGCGTCCAGTCGTTCCGTGAATCCACTACGAGAAATTTCGTGCCCGGTGTCAACCCTTCGAAGGTAAAATGGCCCTCGCCATCGCTCTGTGTATATTTCTCACTGCTGAACAGGGTCTCGACGTAAATGCCTGCCATCAGGCCCATTTGTTCACGCACCGGATGGCCTGCCTCATCGACGAGTGTACCGTGAAGCGTCAGCCCCTTCTTCAGGGTCAAATCCTGCTGTTTCGTCTCCCCGGCACGCAAGGTGAATGTGTATTTGGCCGAGGTAGAGATATAGGCATCAGGGATGCCCCAGAAGGAGAGCGTATTCGTCCCCGGCATGACGCGCACGCGATACACCCCTGCGCGGCCGGTACGTCTCCCGGCTTCGGCTTCGTTCGGATGATCCGGCCCCTGCTTGGCGAGCGTGACCCGGGGAAGCGGTTCGCCGGTCTTCGCGTCGCGTACCGTGCCAGTGATGATCGCCCCGGCGACAAGCGTCGTCACGGGGAGGGTACCCATCTCCCCCACGCGTGCCTGGACATTAGGGATCGCCGCCGCCACACCCAGTGCGCTGGGGTCCTCAAAGGACAGGGTGGCCGTACAGGCAGGCAGCCCACCGATCGTATAGCGGCCATCTGCATTCGTGACTGCCACGGCATGCGCATAGTTCACCGCCGCCGCGCTCACGACCACGCCCACGGCAGGCTTGCCGTTCTCGCGCACGACCTTGCCGGTCAGTTGTGCGGCAGGCTTGACGACGATATCGGGCACCGGTTCGTCTGACTGTGCCAGCGGCACCTGGAACGTCTGGCATTGATAGCGCCGGTCAGACACTTCGAGAAAGGCGGTGTCCTTTGTCGGCAAGTTTGACATCGCCCACTGTCCCTTGGCATCCGAGGTGGCGGTAAAACGCGTATGCAGCGGCTTTGGGATATACGTAAAGAATGTTTTCCGATCGCCCACGCGGTACAATGAGAGTTCCACCCCGGCCACCGGCTTGCCCTGCGTGTCTAGCACGGTCCCGCTGATATCGCGGGCGGGGCTAAGACGGATGATCGTTCCGTCTTTTTTTAGTCGCCCGCCGCCGATGCCCAGGCCGGGGGCATACACGGCCACATGCCCCACCCAATCCAGGTCGTTATCTTCTTCATAGGCCAGCGTCACAGAAAAGTGCCCCGCTTTATCCGTGGTCGCTGACGAAATTTGCTCCTTGATGGACGCCGATATGCCGACCACGGTGGCCCCGGCGACCGCTTTGTCGTCCGGGCCGAGTACCGTGCCGGTCACAGTAATGGTCTGCGCCTGGCAGGCGAGGGTGAGGACGAGGGCGAGCACGACCAGCATAGTACGCATGTACAGCCTCCGCTTGGTGAAATGGCGTAACAGTCTGCGTTGTCAAGGTGACGGGGTTGAAACACCGGGGCAGGGGCTCGTCGGCACTCCTTGCGGAGGTGAGCGGACCTGCCGGGTCCGGCAGGGAGCGGTGTGGCGTGCGGCACGCCACAGTTCCATTGTACTGACGGTCGGTTCGTTTGGCAATAGGGTGTTGTGGGGCGCGGAATACCAGGCCGCAAGCCGTTAGGCAGGGAAAGCGCCTAACGGCTTGCGGTCGCTGCTAGCGTTCAGACGGAAAGTCTTCCTTCTGCTTCTCGCCGACCAACTCGGGTCCCGATACCGCTGGTTCCACGTTGACAGCCTCCTCCAGCGCGGGCACCGTCGGCGCCAGGATGACGGCGATCACGTCATCGGGCCGTTCCAGCAGTTCGCTCCCGGCCGGCAGCGCCAACTGTTCGGCGTGGACGGCATCGCCGATGCCCAATGGGGTGACATCATAGCTGATCTGCGCGGGTACGTCGTCGGCGCGGCAGCGTAGATTGATGGTATGGACGGCTTGCTCAAGGACGCCGCCCAGGCGCACGGCATCCGGCTCACCCTGGAGGACCACCGGGACGACGACATGGATGCGATCCGCCGCATCCACGCGCTGCAGGTCGACATGGAGCAATTGGTGCTTGATGGTATCGACTTGTACGGATTTGACGAGCGCGGTTCCCACGGAGGTCTCCCCCTGCGTGAGATGGACCACGACGGCGCCGTAGTGGTCGGGTGTGATTTCCCGGCGGAACGCCAGCAAGTCCAACGAGACGGATTCCGCCGTGCCGTGCCCGTAGAGGGTGGCGGGCAGGCGTCCCGCACGCCGTAATTTACGCGACGACGCTGAACCGGGGTTGGCGCGCGATGCGATTTCTAAAGATAACTGATCCGACATAGTGACAGTCCTCCTTGCCTAGTGCAAATCGGCGAAAAGGCCTTCTGCATTTGTGATCAGAGGCACCGTGCGGGATATGTCAATTTTTCAGCGTGTCTGATCTCCGATGAAATCCGGAACATCTTATCTTCGATTTGCACTAGCATTGACGTTCAACGCCCCAGGACAGATCCTTGTCACTTAGTCAGATAATTCTTGCGTTTGTGTGGGAATGGATCCAGCGGCTGTCAGGCCGTGTCTTCGTATGAGTCCCGAACCGGCTGCACGATGGGGGAAAAGGGGGATACGCTGCGGAAGTGGTGGGGCTACAGCACGGTTTGGAAGACCTTATTCCAGCAACAGCGTCAGGCTCTGAGTCCCCATCAATTTTTGCGCCTGTTTCAGGCTGCGCTTGAGGCGGTCATCCTCCCACTTGAGGACTTCGCGTTCGGAGGTTTTCTGCTCATGTGGGAAACGCAATTCGTCGTCGGGATACACCAGCGTGCCCCGGCGGAGCAAGCCGGCCAGCGCGCGCGCGGTGATGCGTGGGTATTGTTGGAGAAAGTCATCGTTGAGCAGGGGCACGGCCAGGCGTTCCGCCGCGGTCTGCAAGAAGATCGGCATGTCCGGCTGCCGGGTGTTGAGCGCGCGCAGCACATCCGTGAGTTCCAAGATCCCCTCGCCAATGGGACAGTTGACGAGGATGGCGCCATCGGCCGAGCGGTAGACCTGCAGATCCTTCATGTGTGCGCTTTTACAGTACGGGGCCAACAGTTCGGCGGCCTCCACGGGGTTTTCCGGCACGGTCAGCGCATTGCCCATGTCATAGCAGGCGCCGACCCAGTCGCTCTGCGCCGCCTGCACCAGCGCCGCAAGATCCGCCGCCGAGGTGTGGTGCCCATTTTCGATCGCCAGCATCACTTTATAGCGTTCCGCTGCCTTAATGGCGACATCCAAATCACCGAGAATATGTTCCAGCGTGTGTTGGCGCTGCTGCACATTCCCTTGTAAACAGGCCAGGCCGACGGTCACCTGCACGGCGCCCATGGTATAGGCGGCGCGAATGAGATCCGCCAGGTGTTCCCCCAGCAGCATGTTAGTGGACAAGTGCAGTTGCAGGTCAAGCTCTTCCGCTTGACGGCGCAAATTCACCAGCATGACCATATCCCATTGGGAGATCGGGTCCGACGACACGTTGAGGCGCGCGATCTGCACGGCGGCAAATTTCAGTTGCGCGGCCTTATCCAGCAGTTGCGCTGCCGTGAGTGTGCCGCGTCCGACCGGCTGATAGTCGCGCAGGCCACCGGCGAGCAGGAGGGCGTGAGCATGGAGTCCTAGCTTCATCTGGGTCACAAATCCTTCGTTGAGAGTCCGCACGACCCCGATCACCGCGCGTTGTTGCCCGGAGGAGAGTCCATACGCAGGGAGAAATCAAGGTTCGGATCTCGTAGAAACTGTTTGGCGAGAATCTCGGCGCGCGTTCTAGGCAGATCCTGTTGAAACAATTGGCTAGCCACTGGCGTATATTGTACCCGGAAATCGGTAGGAGATCACGTGGCGGCTTCCTGCGGCTTCCGTACCTGGTACTGTTGCCACACGCGCTGCGCCGTCTGCCGTATCTGCGCGCTACGATCACCCGTCGCATGCTTGATGGCGGCTTCCACCGCGGGGTGGGGCAAATGCTGTGCCAACGCGGTCACCGCCGCACTGCGGATTTCATCACTCTTCTTGCGATAGGGCGAGAACAGGCGGGGGTACAGAATCTGCAGCAACGCGTCCCGTGCCTCTTCCTGCTGGAAGTAGCCCAAGCCAAAGCACGCCGTCAGTTGCATGCTATCCGACTCACTACCCCGCGCTTGCAGCCGGCGGAGCAGGATGTCGAGGATGAGCGGCTGCGGACAGAACGACACCAACGACGCCGCACGTGCGCGCACATTGCTATCGGAATCTTCCAAGCCCTGCGCCAGGTAGACGGTGGTCTGCTCTTTGGCGATCATGGTGGCCGCTGCCACGGACTCCGCCCGCACGCGCGGGTCGGGATGGGTAATTTTCTCGCTAATGGCGGCCAGCGCCTCTTCGTTCCCCACCTCCGCCAACACTTGCAGCAGATTGCGGTACACATACCAGGGGTTGGGCGCGCGCAACTCCTCGATAAGTAACGGCTGTTGCCCGCCGCCAAATTCGCGGAGGAGTTGCATCAGGCGACTGCGCTCCTGCATCACCGTGGCGTTCTTCAGGGTATCGATCAGCGGGCGCAACGCGAATTCGTCCAAGAGCGTGATGACCCGGCGCGCGCTGTCGAGATTTTCCGGTTGTTCGGCGGCCTGACTCAGTAATGCCCCCAATGCCGTACTCGCGCCCACGCGTGAGAGCACGGCGGTGAGTTGCTGCTGCACTTCGGGCAGTAATTCTTCATTCATGCGGGCGCGCAACGGCTCCAGGAGCGCGATCATCTTGCCCCAGTCACGGCGTGTCATGAGCAATTCGAGTCGCGTCTCTACCGCCGCGGTGGTCTCTTGCAGTGCCGGCAGGTCCGCTTCATGTGCTAAGCGCTCGATGAGCAGGTGGTCAATACTCGTGGTAATTTTCGGCTTCGTATTTTCCGTTTGCTCACCCATCCAACGCGCCAGGTTCGCCATCATCACCCGCCGGGTGCGCGGTGAGGCGTTCCCCACCAGGCCAGGGAGCTCCGCCAAGGTATGCTCGTCCAATCCCTCGGGTTGTTCGAGGGTGGGTACGGTATCCTCGCCCAGATCACGCGGCATCACGTCCGAGGGTATCCCGGCCGCAGACATGACCGGCGGGACGTACGGCATCGCACGCGAAGGCGTCGCCGGTGATTCGTCATCGAAGCGCATGGAGGGTGGCGGTGGCGGTGGCGGCGAGGCAAAGAGCCCGGCGATATCGGCAGTGGAGTTGCCGGGCGTGGACGGCCCCCCGCCGGCAAATCCTCCACCCATCAGCATATTCATCTGGGGCAGGTCGGGCTGAAAACTGCGCGTGAGCACCCGTATGTTGGTCAAATTTAACAGGATGACCTTGTTAAGCAAGGTCGAATGCTTATCTTTGGGCTCATAGGTGGCAATCGCATGGAGAAAACGCGCCAACTCATATTCGCGCACACAGCAGGAAATCCCAATGGCGCGCAGGTTGCCGTCGCCCATCCATTCAAAGAAGTCTTTCACGGCAATGGCCAGGTCGCGGCGCATGAGGATCTGCCCGTCAAAGGCCACCGTGCGTCCATCGAAGGTGATCACGAAGCTGGGCCGGTCAAGAAAGAGCCTGCTGAATGCCTCCATCGCTTCTTGCACGCGAGCACGCGCCATTTGGCTGGTTGGCGGATACAAACGGAATTGTACCCCAGCCAGGCGAACCGCCAGCGCCGCCTCGATGATGGGCGTCACATCTTTCGGCTCAATGGGGATGGCCGGCGGAATATCCCAGGCCTCAATGCCGCCCATGGGCGACGCTTGCGGCGCGACAAGGATCGGCGTGAGCGTCTGTGACATGAGCTGGAGTTGGGCGGCATACTGACGCGCACGGTCATCTTGTCCGGCTTGCGCATAGTGATAGGCGAGTTCCTGGCCGTAGGCCTTCGTCTCCGCCTGCAGCGATTCGAGCAATTGGGCGATTTCCGCATGGATGGCCGTGCGTGTTTCCGGGGCCAATACGCTCAGCAGCATGTTCGCGCGATCGCGATCGGTGAATTGTACCAATTCGGGCTGGTTGAAATCGATCGGCTTCAGATACCCCAGGGCACGCCCGCGCTCCACGGTGTCACGGACGGCTTCCGGGCTGGCCTGCCACAACTGGGCTAACACCGTGAGCGGCATCGGCCCCACTAACGCGGCCTTGGTCAAGCGCTCTTGGTCGACATCCGTTAATGACGCCTCTTGGCTGGTCCCAATGCGCTCCGGCGCAAAGAGCCATTGGCCATCACGAAAGTCCAGGGCGCCGTCCTCTGCCCAGGCGCGCAAGGTCAGCTCCAACGCCAGGGGCAGACCGTGGCTTTCCACAAATAAGCGTTCCGCCATCTCGGGCGACGTGAGTTCGGGGACTACTTCCCGCAAGTACGCGCCAATCTGTTCGAGGGTCAACGGTTCCAGGGTGAGCTGCGTCGCCTGCGCCAGCTGCAGGCGGATGATGCGCTCAGGCAGGGCGTTATCGACCTGCTCGATGCCGGCGATGATGCGCAAGCCATGGCCCGGCATGCCCTGCAGATGGGCAAACGCCGCCAGTGATTCATCGTCAGCCAGATGCAGACTGTGGATCACCGCCACATGTGGCAGGATGCGCACCAGTTCCGCGAGTATCGCTTCCAGCACTCTACGCACGACCGCGCCGTCTTGGGGGGGGGGAGGCGCGCCCTGTGCTTCCCCCAACGTGGGGAAGAGTCCCACGAGCCAGGGGTTGGCCTGGAGCACGGCGCCGAGCCGTTGCGCTAACATCTCGGGCGGATAGGCGCTCAGAAATTGATACAACACGGCGGCGAGTAACGTGCAGGGGACTGCCTGGTCACTGGGTCGATTATCCACCTCTGCCAGCGGTAAGCGCTGAGCGCCCAGCAGCTTGGCGATGCTATTGAGCAAACGCGTCTTGCCGGAATTGGCAAGACCGGCGACCAGCACGGTCTGCGGGTACATGGCGGGAAGCTGCAGACTGGCAAGAATTTGTTCGACGAGTTCATCACGCCCAAAGAGCCCCATGGCCGACAACCGGCGGTCAAGCTCTTCATGCGCGGACACCGCGCGCGAGATGCAGGTCGGTATCGCGCTGAACTCCGGCTGACGCACCAATTCGCGTTCCAATGATTGTATGGCCGTTTGCAGGCGCGTGCCGGCTTCGACGGTGAGCGAGGTAAAGATCAGCTTGGGTGACACGGCGTCAGCATTGGGCAGCGTAATGGGGGTGCCGAGGATCTCCTGGCGCAGGTGCGCGATAAAGTCCTGCGCGAGTTCCTCCGTAGCGTTGGGCAGCCAGTATAAAAAGGTATTGCCATTGCCGCGCGTGAGCACACTGCTCCGGGGTTGGACTTGGCCAACGCGACGCGCGACCTGAAAGAGTAAGGTGTCGCCCGCGTCGCGGCCATACTTCAGGGTAACTGAGCCGACGCCAAGTACATCGAGCAAGATGAGCTGCCCGGTCGCGGACAATTGCCCCTCCGGCGAGTCGGCGATCCATCCACGCAGGGTGCGGAGACCGGTCACGGTATCTTGATAGGTCGTTTGATCAGATGGTGGTAGCATCATGGCGCTGAAACCTGTTAGCGATATATGACATCGTAGGGGCTATCGCCTCGCCGTTGAAAGACGAAGACCAGCACCATGCCGGCGACGAAACCGCCGATATGTGCCCAAAAGGCGGTACCGCCGTGCTCGGTTCCCGTCGACAGAGAGGCCACACCCTGAAAAAGCTGGAGAATAAACCAGCCGGCAAGCACAATGAATGCCGGCAGGCGGATGACTGTCCAGAAGATCAGTATAAACAGGCAGGTATCCACCTGCGCCCGCGGGAAACGCACCAGGTACGCGCCCAAGACCCCGGCGATGGCCCCGCTGGCGCCGAGGGAGGGCAGGTGGCTCGCCGGGTCGCTGGCAATATGCGCCGCGGTGGCGATGATGCCGCACAGCAGGTAGAAGAGCAGGAAGCGCCCCGATCCCATGATGTCTTCTACATTATTCCCAAAGATCCACAAATAAAGCATGTTGCCCGCCAGGTGTAAAAACCCCGCGTGCATGAACATGGCGGTGAAGACCGTGAGATAGATCGGCTGGAGCGTGCCCGGATAGAGTGCCTTGCCGGTGGCATACTCGATCGGAATGACGGCCGTGCGCTTGACGAACTCCTCCAACACCCCGGCTCCTTGCGCCTGCAAGCTGAGCATATACAGAAAGACCAGCGTATTGAGCAGGATGAGCGAGATAGTCACAATCGGAAACGACCGGCTCGGGTTATAATCCCGAAATGGCAGCATAGCAGTAGCATACCATATTTTCCCTCACGTTGGCAGGGAAAGGCACACAGCGATGGATGCATGTGCCGCGGAAGCGCATTCCGCGGCAACCGACTTTATCCGCGAGCTGTTTAGCCGCTCCCGGCATGCGACGCGGAGGTCGGCCCGAAAGGTTTCTCCTCTTGCACGGCTAACGTAGTGTCATCTTTCCCCGCGAGCATACGCACGATGACCTTTTCGTTTGGCGCACGTTGGAACGACTGCTCCGGGATGGCATCTCCGGGTTTTAATGTGCCTTCCCACATCAACTGCGGCGTGGAACCGGCCGGGCGCTCAAACTCGACACGCACCATGGTCATCGCCGAGCCGACATTCGGGACGGTACTATTATAGGTTTCCTCGACGGAAGTCCCCTCACCACCCGTGGAGAGCACCAGCGCCACCTTCACCGAGCGCTTCACCGGCGTATTGGCCGCGGGCTCGCTGCGGATCACCTGACCGGCGGGTAGGGGCGACGCTTCCTTGGTTACGACGAATTCGACTTTGACATCCTCGCCGCGCAGTTGGCGAATCATGGCCTTGGCGTCATTGAGCGCTTTACCGCTCACGTCGGGCATCAGGTAGGTCGCCGAGCCCAAGCTGACCCAGAAGGTCACCGTGGAGTCGCGGCGAATGGGCGTCTCGGCGGGCGGGTCCTGGCGGAATACCTGGCCTGTCGGCGCCTGTTCGTCATAATCGGCCTTGGGAATGCCACGCAGTCCGACGGCGGCCAGCGTCGAAATCGCCGTTTCTTTATCCGAGACGCCGATCACATTGGGCACCGGCACGGTGAAGGCGGACGGCGGCGGCGCCGGACTCGGCTTCAGGAGATACCAATAGGCGCCTCCCCCGACCCCCAACGCGAGCAGGAGTAGCAGCAGCGCGATCAGCCAGCCGCTGCCACCGCCGCGCATCGGCTCCGGGGCCTCGTAGGCGGGCAGCCGGGGATTCGGGACCGCGGGCGGTACCGGCGTCGCCGGGGTGGTGGGCGGCGCCATAGGCGTACGAAACACCATGGTGGCGTCCATCGAGGGCGCGGGCGGGGTAATGACGATGGTCTCTTCCTGCGCCAATTGGCCGATGAGCTGCGTCAAGACCGCTTGTAACTCTGCCGCCGACTGGTAGCGCGCGCGCGGGTCCTTTTCCAGACAGCGCAAGACCATGGATTCCACCGCGGGCGGAATTTCCGGACGTAGCGTGCGCGGGAGCGGCGGGCGGTCGTAAATTTGCTTATGCGCCACCGCCATGGCGTTATCCGCTTCGAAGACGGTGCGCCCGGTGAGCATTTCAAAGAGCACCGCGCCCATGGAATAGAGGTCGGAACTCGGCGTGGTCACCTCACCACGCGCCTGCTCGGGCGAGACGTAGTGGACGGAGCCGATAATGACCCCGGTATCTTCCCCTTCGGACGCCAACTTGGCGATGCCGAAATCGGTGACCTTCACCTTGCCGTCCTGGTTGATTAAAATGTTATGCGGCTTGACGTCGCGATGAACCAACCCGCCGCGATGGGCGGCGTCGAGCGCACCGGCGATCTGACGGCCGAACTCCAACGCGGTCAGCACGGGTAACGCGCCGTCACGGCGCAAGCGTTGCTTCAGGTCGGTGCCTTCCACGAACTCCATGACGATGTAGTAGGCGCCATTGGCGCGTCCCGTATCATAGACGCTGGCGATATTTTCATGGGACAGCCGTGCGGCGGCTTGCGCCTCGCGACGGAAGCGCTCCACGAACTGCGGATCGGTCGTGAACTGCTCACGCATCATTTTGACGGCGACCGTGCGGTTGAGCAGCAGGTCGCGGGCACGGTACGTGACGGCCATGCCGCCCTCGCCTACCTTGCTTTCCAGCGCATAACGATCATTCAAGATCCGTTCAGTCATTGGCTCATCTTTCAGGACGGAGTGGGTATCTAGCAGAAGCATACCGCCCGGCGAATAGGGTGTCAAGGAAGACCTGCTCCTTGCCGGACGACGCCAGCTTTTTGCGACACGTTGTTCAGCTTATTCCCATTTTTGTACACATGCACGCCTGTTGTTGTCGTGATCCCTACCAGAACGTGCTGCGTTTTCCCTGGTGTCGCCGGGCTGTCCCATTGCCCCGCGCAATGTGCTATGATGAAGTCACAATGCGTAACCACAGAGGGACTATATACCTGCCGTCACGGCTGTATTACTGGCTGGCTGGGGGGCTAACCCTAGTCATGTTGGTGGCACTGGGCTGGCTCGTTCTGCTGAGCTTGGGACGCGCACGCTGGCAGATACACTATGGCGCGGCGCGGGCGGCCTACCTGCAGGGTGATTTCGTGCAAGCGGAAAAACTGTTGACCGTTGCCCTGCACGAGGCGCAATGGCTCGGCCCGCACGATCTGCGCTATGCCGCCAGTTGCAACGATCTCGCCATGCTTTCCACGGAGATGGGGCATTACGAGCAGGCCGAGTCCTTATTCAATACCGCATTAGCCATTCGGCAGCGTACGCTTGGCGAGGAGCATCCCGACGTCGCGATGCTGCTGAACAACCTGGGGATGTTAAAGAAGGCGCAAGGCCAGTACGCGCTGGCAGGGAAATACTATCTGCATGCGTTGGACCTGGTGCGGAACGCGGGAGGAGCCGACACCGCCGCGACCGCCACCTTTTTGAATAACCTCGCCGTGTTGGACCGGCTGCAGGGACGGTTTGCGCAGGCAGAGCAGCGCTATCGGCAAGCGCTGGCCATTGACGAACGGGTACTGGCGGCGAATCACCCGGGATTGGCCACCGATTTGAACAATCTGGCCACGCTGTATCAGTTGCAAGGCAAATTTCGCGAGGCGCAGCCCTTGCTCGAACGCGCCATGCTGATCAAGCAGCAATTGCTGGGCGACACGCACCCCTCGGTCGCTATCGGCCGCGCCAATCTCGCCGCGCTCTACGTGCATATGGGACGCTATGCGCAGGCCGAACCGTTATATCAGCAGGTGTTGTCCTCCGATGAACGGTCCTACGGCGGGCACCACCCCGTGATCGCCACTGACCTGATGAACCTGGCGACGCTCTATGATACCATGGGAAAGTATGCGAAGGCGGACCCATTGTGCGAGCGGGCGCTAAGCATTCAGCAAGATCATTTTCAGGGCGATCACCCCCTCGTTGCAGAAACGCTGGCCAATACCGCCGCGCTCTATATGGATGAGGGCAAGTACGACGCGGCCGAACCGCTGGGCGAGCAGGCATTGAAGATCGCCGAAGAGGGTGGCGGTGCGGATTCTCCGAAGACGGCGAACATCCTGGATATGCTGACCATCCTCTATGTCGCCCGACATCGCTATGGCGATGCGGAGACCTTGTGTCGCCGGGCGCTGGTCTCCGGTGAGCGTTCGTTCGGCAAGAATAACTCACGGCTGGCCATTCCGCTGATCAATTTGGCCAATATCTACCTGGCGCAGGGCAACACCGACCAGGCGACCTCGCTGTATCAGCGCGTCTCCGCGATGCCGGTGCCTGCTTCACCGGGGAAATGGGCGGCGGCGATCTCCGTCGGTTTGAATAATCTGGCGACGCTCTCCGTAAGCTCGGGCAATCTTGCGCAGGCACAAACGCTCTACACGCGCGCGCTGGCATTGGATAAACAGATCTTCGGCCTCGACCATCCGCGCGTCGGCATCGATCTAACGAACTTGGGCTGGCTCTACGTCAAACAGGGGCGACCGGACAAAGCATTGCCCGTCTACCTGCAAGCCCTGGAAATCAAAAAGAATGCCCTGGGGTCGAATAGCCCATCACTCGCCATCACCCAGTTGAATTTGGCGACGCTTTACCTTACGTTGGGGCAGTACAACAGCGCGGAGCCACTCTGTAAACATGCGCTGAACGTCTTTAAAAATACCTATGGGCCGGACCACGAATACGTCGCCGATTGCATGGAAACCTACGCGACCTTG
>DASXVL010000333.1:0-3945 GCA_036504255.1 Armatimonadota bacterium
AGTTGCGTGCCCATCATCGCCCCGGTCATCGCTACCTGTTGCGTGGGGGCCACGGTGGAGATAAGGAGCCCGATGCCCAGCGCGGCGGTCACAAAGATACCGGAGAGCACCAGTACCAACGCCGCGCTGCCCACCAGCGGAATTTGGAAGACCAGCTTACTCACCAGCATCACCAGCAGCACGTCGCCAAAAGCGATGATGACATAGGGGATGAGCTTGCCGAGCATGATCTCGATGGGCTGCAATGGCGAGACGATGAGTTGCTCGATGGTGCCGCGTTCGCGTTCGCGCACGACCGTGACCGAGGTAAGCAGCGCGGCAAGCATGGTCAGGATGACGGCGATCAGCCCGGGAATGATAAAATTCGCGCTCTTCAGTTCCGGGTTATACCAGATGCGCAAGCGGGAATCGATAGGCAGCGTGGCCCCGCGCGCGATCGGAAGAGCCGCCATGACGATCTTTTGCGATTGCTCCTGCAAAATAGTGCCGGTATACCCGATGGCGGTGGTTGCCGAGGTGGAGTCCGACCCGTCCACCAGCACCTGCACCGGGGCGATCCGCCCATCGGCCAGGTCCGCGCTGAACGTCGGCGGAATCACCAGCACCATCTTCGCACCGCCCGCATCGAGCGTACGTGCGACATCATGTTCATCGGACAGGTAGCCCACAATGTCGAAGTAGCCGCTGTGAGTGAATGCGCCGATGAGATCACGCGACTGCGCGCTGTGGTCCAGATCATACACGGCCATGCGTACGTGCTTCACGTCGAGATTAATCGCGTAGCCGTAGAGCAGGAGCATAAAGATGGGCAGCATGACGACGACGATCATCATGCGCACATCGCGGGAAATCTGCCGAAATTCCTTCCAAATCATCATGCGGGTGCGCAGCCACATCGCTATTGCCCCCTCTCGCGGTTCGCCTGCTCGATGAGCGCGACGAAGACGTCTTCTAATGACGGCACGATGGGCTCAATGCCGGTCACCGTCGCGCCACCGCGCTCCAGCGCCTGCCGAATCGGAGCTATGGCCTCGGTACCTTCCGCGACGACATGTAAGGCCGAGCCGAAGATGGCCACTTCCTTTGCCGCCGGTTCCGCCGCCAACACGTCGAGGGCAGTCATGATCGGCGTAGCGCACACCTCCAACAAGGTGCCCGCGACATAGCGCTCCTTCAACTCGCGCGGACTGCCCAGCGCGATCAAATGCCCAGCGTCGATCAGCCCGAGTCGGTCGCAGTGCTCCGCCTCATCCATATAATGCGTGGTGACAAAGACCGTCACCCCTTGCCCGGCGACCGTGTAAATGAGATCCCAGAAGTTGCGTCGGGACGCCGGATCGACGCCGCCGGTCGGCTCGTCGAGAAAGAGCACCTCCGGTTCGTGGATCATCGCGCAGCCCAACGCCAACCGCTGCTTCCACCCCATGGCCAGTTCGCCGGTGAGGCTGCGCGCGCGTTCGGTCAGGTTTGCCATCTCCAGAATCCACTGGCGCCGCTCACTTAGCCGGGCGGGAGGCACGCCGTAGATATCCCCGTAGAATTCGATATTTTCCTCGACGGTGAGATCCTCATAGAGCGAGAATTTTTGGCTCATGTAACCGATATGCGCTTTGATGCGTTCCGACTCGGTGAGGATATCGAACCCGGCCACCGTGCCCTGCCCGGAGGTGGGCACGAGCAGGCCGCAGAGCATGCGAATGGTGGTGGACTTTCCCGCCCCATTCGAGCCGAGGAAGCCGAAAATCTCACCGCGCGGCACGGCGAAGGAGACGCGGTCCACCGCGACGAAGTCGCCGAAGCGCTTCACCAGATCGTGCACTTCCACCGCCGGTCGCTCTGCAGGCAGGCTCATGCCGCATCCCCCGCCACCAATGACATAAAGACATCTTCCAACCCGGGCGCGATGCGCCGCAGGCTCTCCACCGTAATCTGCGCGTCCGTCAGCGCGGCGGTCAACAGCGGTTCGGCGGCCACGGCGTCGCTAACCCAAACATGCAGTCGGTCACCGAAAACCTGCACGCCGAGCGCGCCGGGCAGGGCCGCCACCGTGTCGCGCGCCGCGCGCAACGGCTGGGCGACTACTTCCAGCAGTTCACCGCGCATGCGCCCTTTCAAGCCGTCCGGCGTATCACAGAGGATAATGCGCCCGTTATCCATGAGCGCCACCCGGTTGCAGCGCTCGGCCTCGTCCATATACGGGGTGCTCACGAATAACGTCACCCCTTGTTTGAGCAACGCGTACAGAATCTTCCAGAATTCGCGCCGGGAGACCGGGTCCACTCCGGTCGTCGGCTCATCGAGGAAGAGCACCTCCGGGGTATGAATGAGCGTGCAGGTCAGTGCGAGCTTCTGCTTCATGCCCCCGGACAGGTCTTGCGCGAGCCGCGTGCGAAATGGACCGAGCCGGCTGAATTCCAGCAATTCCTGCTCGCGACGCAGGCGTTCGGCGCGCGGCACATGGTAGATCTGCGCGAAGAAATAGATATTTTCCGCCACCGTCAGGTCGCCATAGAGACTAAAGCGCTGTGGCATGTAGCCGATACGGCGCTTCACCGCCTCCGGTTGCGCGAGGACGTCGAAACCGGCGACCTCCGCTTGTCCGCCATTCGGCGTGAGCAGACCGGCAAGCAGGCGCATGGTCGTCGTCTTTCCCGCGCCATCCGGCCCGACCAGCCCAAAGATCTCTCCCGGCTTCACCGCCAGGTCGAGGCCGTCCACCGCGTGCAAGTCGCCGAAATCCTTGCGGAGTCCTTGAGCTTGAATAGCGTAGCCTTCCTGCATGTGCGCTTCCTCGTCCTTACCGGACATAGATGACCGCATCGCCGGGCATGCCGGGCTTCAACTCGCCGTTCGGGTTGTCCAGCTCGATCTTCACGCCGAAGACCTGTTTCACGCGCTCTTCCTTGGTCTGCACATTCTTCGGCGTGAACTCCGGCTCTTCCGCAATTTCAATCACTGTGCCCGCGTAGCGTTTACCATTTGTCGCATCGGTCGTCACTTCCGCGCGCTGTCCGATCTTGACCAGCGCGAGCAGCGGGTCGGGCACGTAGACACGAATCCACACCTTGTCCAATTGCGCCATGCGTACGATGGGCATGCCCGGTGTCACCAGTTCGCCCGGCTCCATGCTGCGCAACGTCACGCGACCGGCGGAGGGCGCATAGACCCTGGTCTCGTGCATGGTGGCGTCTGAAGTTGCCAGTTGGCCGCGCGCTTGATCGACACGCGCTTTGGCGGCTGTGATTTCTTCTTTGCGCGGTCCCGCCACCACGGCGTCAAGCGCCGCACGCGCCGCGGCGGCCTGCGCTTGCGACTGCGCCACCAGCGCCTCAGCCTGCTGCCGTTCTTGCGGACGCGGCCCGTTTTCCGCTTCGCGCAGACGCTGGCGCGCCGCCTCCGCGGCATCCTGCGCTTGCTGTATTTCCTGCGGACGCGCGCCGTTTTGCGCCTCTACCAATCGCTGTCGCGCCATTTCCACCGCCGCTTGCGCCTCCTGCACTTCTTGCGGGCGTGAACCGTCCTGCGCCTCGGCCAGGCGTTGCCGTGCCGCGTCTACCGCCGCGAGCGCCACATCGCGCCGCGTGGTCGCTTGATCGACCTGCTGCCCGGCAATGGCCCCCTGGGAATATAACTTCTGCGAGCGCGCCAATTCCGTTTGCGCGTCGCGCAGGTTGGCCTGCGCTTGCGCTAATTCCGCTTGCCGTTGCGCGATCACCTCTTTGCGCGTCCCTTCCCGCACCAGCGATAACTGTGCTTCCGCCTGTTGCAGCGCCGCACGCCGCTGCGCGATTTCCTCCGGGCGCGGACCGGCCTTCACCAGTGAGAGCTGCGCCTGTGCCTGCTGGTAGGCGGCGCGCAGTTGTGCGATCAGTTCTTCGCGCGAACCGGCGCGGATGAGCGCCAGTTGCGCCTGTGCTTGCCGCGTGGCTTCCACGGCGGCATTGT
>DASXVL010000334.1:0-21220 GCA_036504255.1 Armatimonadota bacterium
GTCAGTAGCTCTCATTACCTACCGGGCACTCCGCGCAGGGCGAGACCGGTAGCGTGTATCGTGCCCAAGCGAAGAAGATCTTGATATGAGTTCAGGGAACTTACTGACAAGCAACGGACGCTAGCCGAAGTTGAGCATTGCCGCAAGGCGATACCTTATTAGTTAATACTACCCATCGCTCGGAATCTCCGATAAGCCCAGACGAGTTGAAAAATACCGAGGACCAGGAAGATTCTCATCCCACCGCCTGCTGACATATCGACTAGCGTGACAGAGATATTCCACAGGCCGATTAGCAGCAGGGCTATGCCATCGACGAGATAAGTAGTCGGAGAAGGTTTGGCGGAAAGCAGCCAGATGCCCTCGAAGAATAAAAACACACCAAGAAAGACTAAAATAATATTTATTGAGTTATTGTTAAGGGTGACGACACCGCTCACCATGCCGATAATTCCGAAGATGATACTGGAGACCGCAGCGTTTTTGGGTGGAGACTGTAGTCGATAGTGATCGTTCTCGGCGACTAGCAGATGAGATTGGATTGCATCCTCGGCATACCCCCATTGATTGGAAGGTGTTACCGTGGAGGGAGGCGCAACCGCTGCAGACGACGACGGTGACTCTGCTTCCCGCAGATCACTCGATTGCACGGTTGGCTCCTGGTGAGCAAGGCGACATTTCGGGCACGTTGTGGGCGGCGCCGTCCAACGCAGTTGACACTGGGGGCATTCCATGGGAGAGCTCCTACATCTTGCGAATGTGCCCACCCTGTACAAGCGGTAGTATGGAAGTAATTCTCGCTTGCCCTGGAAACTCCTTTTGGCGGAGCGGAATTTGAACCATGATTCACTTGATTGAAGGATTTCAAGATCATCCTCTAATCAAGCAAATCGGGGTTCAAACCGTTCCCTTATCGCGTCAAACTGCGGTACTTGATGCGATGCGGGGTGTCGGCGGCGTTGCCGAGGCGTTTGTGGCGATCTTCTTCGTAGTCGGTGAAGTTGCCGTCGCACATGCGGATGCTGCCGTCTTCTTCGAAGGCGAGGATGTGCGTGGCGACGCGGTCGAGGAACCAGCGGTCATGGCTGACGACGATGGCGCAGCCGGTGAAGTGTTCGATGGCTTCCTCCAGCGCGCGCAGCGTGTTCACGTCCAGGTCGTTCGTCGGCTCGTCGAAGAGGATGACGTTCGCTTCCTGCGTGAGCATCTTCGCCAGCAGCACGCGGTTGCGCTCACCGCCGGAGAGGTTCTTCACGAACTTCTGCTGGTCGCTGCCAAGGAAGTTGAAGCTGGCGACGTAGGCGCGCGAGTTGATGGTGCGCGTGCCGAGGGTGAGGAAGTCCAGCCCGCTGGAGATCTCTTCCCATACCGTCTTTTCGCCGTCGAGCGATTCGCGCGACTGATCGACATAGGCCAGCTTCACCGTCTGCCCGATGGTGATGCCACCGCTGTCCGGCGTTTCGCGGCCGGTGAGCATCTTCAACAGCGTGGTTTTGCCCGCGCCGTTGGGGCCGATGACGCCGACAATGCTGCCGGGCGGAATGCACAGGGAAAGGTTGTCGATGAGCAGGCGGTCGTCATAGGCTTTGCTCACGCCGTCGAGATTGATGACCACGTCGCCCAGGCGCGGGCCGGGGGCGATGGTGATTTCCAGGTCATCGAGGCGCGCTTCGGTCTCCTGGCTCAGTAATTGTTCGTAGGCGTTGACGCGCGCTTTGCCCTTGGCCTGACGCGCCTTGGCGGACATGTGAATCCACTCCAACTCGCGCTCCAACGTGCGCATGCGCTTGGTCTCCGCGTTCTTCTCCATCGCCAGGCGGGCCTGCTTCTGCTCCAACCAGGAGGAGTAGTTGCCCTTCCAGGGGATGCCGGAACCGCGGTCGAGTTCGAGAATCCAGCCAGCCACGTTGTCGAGGAAGTAGCGGTCATGCGTGACGGCGATGACCGTGCCTTTATACTGCTGCAGATGGCGTTCCAACCAGCCCACCGACTCGGCGTCCAGGTGGTTGGTCGGCTCGTCGAGGAGCAGGATGTCCGGCTCGGTGAGCAGCAGGCGGCAGAGCGCCACGCGGCGGCGTTCACCACCGGAGAGCACCGTCACCGGCGTGTCGCCGGGCGGGCAGCGCAGCGCGTCCATGGCCACTTCCAGGCGCTCGTCGAGCGTCCACGCGTCGTGGCGGTCCAACTGCTCCTGCAGCTTCGACTGTTCCTCGATGAGCGCGTCGATATCGGCATCGTCGTCGCCGAACGCCGCGCACACCGCGTCGTAGCGCTTGACCAGATCGACAATCGGCTGCATCGCCTCTTCCACGACCTGCTTCACGGTTTTCTCGGGATCGAGATGCGGCTCCTGCTCGAGCATGCCCACCGAATAGCCGTCGGATTTCACCACCTCACCCAGGTAGTCCTGGTCGAGACCGGCCATGATGCGCAGCAGCGTGCTTTTGCCCGAGCCGTTCAGCCCGAGCACGCCGATCTTCGCGCCGTAGTAAAACCCGAGGGAAATATCGCGCAAAACCTGCTTATTGGGGGGAAAGATGCGCCCCACGCGCACCATGGAGTAGATCACCTGTTGATCGGACATGCGAGCGTAATTCCTTAAAAGTGTGAAAATTGTCTATCCACGTGGACCGACCCTCTATGATACACGATTCCGCAGCGTAACGGATAGAGGGGGGCGAAGCACGCCGACTGCGCTGAACGGTCATTGGTCGTAAGTTTCTGCCGTTCTCAACCACAATCGTACACCTATGGCAAGGCCTGCCTGGATGAAATTATGGAACTTCGGCAGAGCCGGAGGCTTGATTTTGTGTACCGCTTAAAGCGGTGACCTGTTGGCTAGGCGACTCGTCAGTGATCCTATCCAGGCTGTTTCTCCGGCCGGGGATAGCCGGGCTATGGCCCTGTTCCAGACAGTGCTAAGGACTATAGGCAGGGCTGGAGTCGGCCCTCACCCCAACCCCTCTCCCAATGCTGGGAGAGGGGCTTCATGCTACGGACCATAGGCTGGGCTAATGACAACAGCACTGTCTGGAACAGGGCCATAGCCCGGCTATCCCGTTTGCTGTGATAGTGCAACCACACACGAGAGCATCATAACCAGTCCCGGAACGGTCACACGCTGGGAGTCTCCCCGGCCGCGCTGGGACGCGCTCATCCGCAATGCGCGGGCCTGCAGCAGAGACGCATTTCCCTGCTGCAGGCCCGCGAGGTATCGCGTGTCTTCCGTGGATGGCTACTGCCTGGTCACCACCCAGAACGACACGGCGGAGCTACCCATGGTTACCGTGGGCAGGGTGACCGCGTTGGCGGTGACCGTCGCGGTGTAGGTGTCCACCAGCGTCAGTTCCGCCGAGCTGTCAGGCGCGAGCCCGGCATCCAGTTTCGCCTGGATGTTGGAGCGGGTGGCATCGATCACGTAGCGCTGCACTTGTACCGTGCCATTACTGAACGGCAGGCTATTGAGCTTGACGGTGATCGATTCATTGGTAGTGTTATCGACCGTGAGGCCGGCGCTGGTATTGTAGTTATAGGCGAGCACGTAGGCGCCGGTACCCGTCGAGGAGGCGATGGCGCCGATGTTCGGCTGGCCGGCGGTGTTGGTGGTCACCGCGCGGCGCGTCCCCTGCATCATGGAGCACATGCGCATGACGTTGAAGGGCGGTTTGGCGTACGGGGTGCTGAAGTTGTGGTAATAGACATACGACGGCCACGCCTGGTTCATCCCCCACGCCGGCTGATCGCCCATCACCAGATAGACGGCGTCATCCAGCGTGCCTTTCAACGCCTCGCGCATAAAGGCCGCCGTCCACGCGGCGCCGACATAACTGTAATTCGGTTTTCCCGCCGTCAAGTCGCTGACATTCCAGCTCGGACCCCATTCGGTGGCAATGATCGGCGTCGTGCCACGGTTAACGGCGGTCAGCTTTTTGCGCAGCGACGCCAACTGGTCGGTGAAGCGACCGCCTGAGTTGAAGCCGCTGTTGCCCACCATACAGCCATTGCCATAGACGTGGAAGGTGAAGGCGTCCAAACGCCAATTGTTGTCGTGGCACGCCTGGATAAAGTTATCCGCCCAACTGGGAGAGGCGCTGTCCGGACCGGACATGGCCGGGCCATACATCGCCACGGGTTTCGGGGTAAACGAGGCGACCTCATTCGCCGCCAACTGCCACTGCTGATAGACTTTGAGATAGGCGGCATAACGGGCGCTGTCAAAGAGCGGCGGCGTATAGCCGAGCACCCATTGCGCTTCCGAGATGTCCCACTCATTGCCGACTTCGATGGCACAGTTCTGGAAGTAGCCGTTCTGGTAGTCCACCAGCAGATATTTCAAAAACAGCACGCAGTAATTACGGTAAATGTCCCATTGCGCGGGGGTCCAATCCATCGGAGTGCCCGCCGGCATATTGGCGGGGAGGCTTTGGCCCACCACCACGTGCAGATTCAGCCCGTAGGTCCGTGCCCAATCCAAACTCCCGACTAAATACGCATTCGGAACGAACGTGTTCCCGCTCACGTAACTCCCCGCGGGATCCACATTAATGAGACGCACACCGTTGACGCCGATTTGCGCGCCATAGGGCGCGGGGACCCCGCCGTAGAAGGGCGCCGAGGCGGAATTGTAATACGTTTTGAGCCGGGCGATATCATCGCTGCCGCTTTCACTGATGGCGGTATTACAGCTCACGGTGATCGCGCCGGACCCCGTCCAGGCGGTGGGAATGGCCGTGCCCCGGCAGACGAGATTATCAAATTGCCAGCGGGCCACATTGCCATTCGTCAGCGTCAGTTGATTGATGCGTGTGAGATTTTCCGTATTGGGCACGCTCACCATCACCACCCCGTCTTTGAGCAGCGCCACGACGTTATTACCCGGATCAAAGACAATCTCCATCTGTTGTACGGTGGTATTGGTGTTGAGGGTCTTGCCGACCGCCCCGGAGATCGCAGTGCCCGGTAGCGTCGGCGCAAAGGCGGCAAAGCCGCTATACGTTCCCGGTTGGCCATAGCCAGCCGTCGTCGAGCCACGCATATCGTAACCCGTGCTGCTGCTGGTGGAATCGCTAATGTTCATTTGTAGCGGTTGCCAATCTTGGCTACCGAATTCGTTCACCAGCGTGAAGGCGATGCGCATGGGGGTGTTGGGTTGCGTATTGCCCAAGTTGACCCTAATTGACGAGGTGGCGATCTCGGGGATAACGAGGTGTTTATCCGTCCCCGTGACGGTAAACGGATGCACGCCATCCCAGTAGAGCACGTTCCAGGCCGGGTTGCTGGTGTAGTCGTTGTCCGAAAAATCATCCTTGAGCAGGATGCCTGTCTCCACCTTGACGTTATCCACCTGCCATAGGGCGATATTCCCGTTCGTTAGCGTCAGTTCATCGATGCGCGTCAAGTTTTCCGAGTTCGGGATGGACAGCATCACCGCCCCGTCCTTGAGCACTTTGATATTGTTGTTACCCGGATCAACGATGATCTCCATCTGCTGCACGTTGGTATTCTGGTTGATGGTCTGCCCGACCGTGCCGGAGACTGCCCCGCCCGGTAGCGAGGGGGCAAAGCCGGCAAAGCCGCTCCAAATCCCCTGGCCGCCGTATCCCGCCGCCGTCGCGCCGCGTAAATCGTACCCCTTGCCGCTCACTGAGTCGGTAATGACCATATTGAACGGCTGAAAATCCATACACCCGAAGACATTCACGAGCGAGAACGCGATGCGCAGCGGGGCATAGGACTGGGTATTGCCCAAGTTGAGCTTGATCGAGGAGGCGGGCACATTCGGGATGAGGAGATATTTATCCGTGCCACTAATGGTAAACGGGTTATTACTATCCTGCCACAGTACACTCCAGGCGGGGTTGGCGGTAAAGTCGTTGTCGGAAAAATCATCCTTGAGCAGGACACCCGTTTCCACCTTGACATTATCCACTTGCCACCGGTTGATGCGCCCATTCGTCAGCGTGAGTTCATTCACGCGCGCAATGCGTTCCGAGTTCGGAATCGACAGCATGACCGCCCCGTCTTTGCGCAGGGTGATCGTGTTGTTGCCCGGATCGAAGAGAATTTCGATCTGTTGCGCGGTGGTGTTCGGGTTGAGGATCTGCCCGACCGTACCGGAGATGGCCCCGCCCGGTATCGAGGGGGCAAAGGCGGCAAAGCCGCTCCAAAAGCCCTGGCCGCCATAGCCCACAATCGGTGAGCCGCGCAAGTCGTACCCCTTCCCGCTCACGGAATCGGTAATCTGCATATTCAGCGGTTCCCAATCCACCGCGCCGAATTCATTCACCAGCGTGAAGGAGATGCGCAGCGGGGCATTCATCTCGGTATCGCCCATGCTCAAGCGGATGGACGAGTCCATGACATTCGGGATGACGAGATGTTTATCCGTCCCGCTGATGGTAAACGGATTACTATCGTTTTGCCACACCACACTCCAGGTGGGGTTGCTGGTAAAGTCGTTGTCCGAAAAGTCGTCGGTAAAATTACTCCCGACGTTCACGGGCAAGAAGACGCCTGCCGTGGCGCAGCGCGGTATGCCCAGCACTGCCACGACCAACAAGCACATTATGAGATGGTGATAACGCTTACCCATATTATCAAACTTCCTTTCCCCCATAGCTGGGGTGTCGTCTGATTGGCTCCCCGGCGACATAGTTTCACCTTGTCTCCGGTATCGCGCGATGGTATGGGTGAGTTCTGTAGTGAACTGCTGGTATGTGGTGTTTTAATAATAGCGATTATACCTACCATCAAGCGATGAACGTACCGTCATCGTGTCGGTATGATTTTTTTGCATCCGCCCCGAAGCGACGTCTTGTCGCCCCGGTTCATGCGTAGTTTTCCTCAGCAAGGCATCCCTGGCCCCACTGTCTTGTGCAGTGACCATCCGCATCCGTGAGATCGCCTCATTACGCTCCTTTCACAGGCGGTCTGACGGATTACCGACAGGTTTACTGATGCGCAACGCGTAATATTCGTTCATGGAACTCCGGCAGAGCCGGAGGCTTGATGTTGTGTACCGCGCAAAGCGGTCTACTGTTGCTTGGCTATGCGCCTCGTAAGTGATCCCATCCAGGTTGCCCTTTCCGGCCGGGCTATGGCCCAATGCCATTCAAATAAGCTCTGTCTGCATGAGAAATGCTCACCCATAAGAAAACACCAGTCTCTTCCCCCCGGCTCTGAAGGAGCCCGTAGCCACTAGCCACGGGTGAAGCAACGCGGAACCCGTGGACCATGTCCGCCCCTGCTGCCCAGCCCTGAAAGGGCGACAGACGTTTCTGCTGTCGCCCCTGTCGGGGCTGTTCGAGATTGAGCCGACGGGTATTCCACCAGTTCCGCTGCGCTGCACTGGTGGCTAGTGGCTGCGTGCCCCTATCGGGGCAAGGGACAACGCAGAGGTTGCTCCCGAAGGACCATCGTCGGATTATTTTCCTGCGCGCACCCGGTGCGGGACAGTAAAGGTCAAAGCGTTTCTCTTGCCGGATGAAGCTGGCATATTTGAATGGCATTGGGCTATGGCCCTGTTCCAGACAGTGCTGTTGACGCTACCCTGAATTAATTAGCGCTTCAGCAGCCGTATCACCCGGTAGCCATACGCCTCCAGGTGCAATGGCAGACGCCAGGTGTCGCCGGCCACCGTGCCGCCGGGAATGGGTTTGCCGGTGATGGCGTCCTCGGCGGTCCAGGCGCCGGGGGTGACGGTGATCTCGGCGTTGCCATCGCCTGCCCCACCCTGGTTCAGGCAGAAGACGAACTTCTCATTGGCGGATTTTTGGCGTACGACGATTTCCACCACCGGGCTGCCGGTGCCGACCGCGCCGGGGGTGACGGTGTCCGTGTTCGGCGCCCAGCGCCCGGTGATGGGCAGCTTGGCGAGGGTCATGAGTTGTGCGGTCCACGCCTGCAGGTTGGCGGGCAGGTGCGGGTCGGTGTTGTAGCTGTCGGGCAGGATGCCGTAGGCGATCAGCCGCCCTTTGCCCCACGCGCGTACGAAGCCGACGGTGTTGGCGCGCGTATCGGTGATGGACTGCGCATCGGGCATGCGCCCGAGCGAGCGCCCGCGGAAATAGCTGGTCTTTTCGGTATTGGCGGCGAAGGTGACGTCGGCCATCTCGCCGTAGAAGTCGGGTGCTTTCCAGCCCAACTCTGCCCAGGCGGGGCCGCCGATGTTGTCGTATTTCGTCAGCCAGGGATCGACGACGCCGGTCATGCCCGCGAGCACGACGGCACCGCCCGCTTTGGCAAAGCCGGCGAGCTTGGCGGCGGCCTGCTGGTTGAGCACGTAGGCGGCAGGCACGATGACGGTGGTGAAGGCGCCGGGCGCGGCGGGCAGGGTGGCGTCATCGACGTATTGCACGGTCACGCCGTTCAGGCGCAACGCGTAAATGAGCGCATTGCGCGTGCGCTGCCAGTAGGAGTTCCAGGGCTGGTTCCCCGTCTCATACACCACGTACTCGGCGGTGTCAGGCGAGACGTAGAAAGCAACCGTGGTGGGCGCACGCTTGATGGTGAGGCCGTTGTAGCGCTGGTGATAGGCGCGCACTTCGTCAACGGAACGCGTATAGGATGTATAGGCGGGCAGCTTCGTGCCGTCGGTATCGATGACGAACCACATGGGCGACGCGTCGGCTTTCTCCCAGGCGTGCGTGCCCTTCACCGGTCCGGCGTCGGAATAGGGATGCCAGGCAAAGGTCAGGTCGTTGGTCATGCCGTGCGCCAGCGTACCCCACCCCTGGAAGGCGATGTATTCGGCGGGCCACTGCGGTTGATGGTAGACTTCGATGCCCCACACCGGCTTGCCCGGCTGGGTGGACTCGGCCATTTCCATGGAGTCCATCATCTCCGACGGCGTGCCCAATGCGCGCTGTTGCCCGGAGGTGTACTGAATATCCAACTGCACGTTGTCCATCTCGCGCAGGAAGGGCATGAACATCTGCGGCCAGAAGCCGGGCCAGCACAGGTTGGTGCCGTAGAGTGTCTTGCTGTCATACTTGCGCGCCGCGGCGCGGAAGGCGGTGTACATGCGCACGGAAGAGTCAGTGCGCCAGCGCAGCCAGTCCATGGCCTGGCCGGGATTGTCCTGCATGCGTTTGCGAACCTCTGCCGAGTAGGTGCCGGTGTTCGCCATCCAGTCGATCGCCGCCGCGCCCTCCTTCTTCGGGATATTCTTCACCGCCTCAGCAAAACGGGCGGAGGATATTTGCTCCACCTGCGCCCAGTCGGTGTAGTTACTGTGCCAGCGCGCGTTGAGCGCATCGAGGCCACCATAGCGTTTTTGCGCCCAGGCGCGGAAATCAGCGTCGGCGTAGGGCGAGGGGCAGAGCCGCCCAATGTTCAAATACGGGGCTTCGTTGGACATCTGGTAGGAGGCGATCATCGGGTTTGCGCCGTACTGCTTGCCCGTCTCCTCCGCGCGCTGAATGAAATATTTCCACCCCTGCGGGTTATAGATGTCGATGGCCTCGGGGAAGGCCGGGTTGGCGAAGGTCGCGCCTGCCGGCACGCCGGTGTCGGCACGCAAGCCCATCACGTGAATGGGGGTGGCGGCCACGGCGGCGAGGTAGGTGTTTTCATCAGTAGCATTTGAGCGTACGCCGGTGAGCCCGAGCGGGCGCGCGTGACTGTAGCCCGCCAGCGTCCAGCCACCGAACCAGCTGCCGGCCTCGGTGTCGAGCATGCTGTTGCCAATGCCAAAGATTTGCGCCGGGGGGGTATTGGGGACGATGGCAAAGCGCGCCGCCGTGCGCGCGCGCAGCATACCGTTGGAGGCCACGCCGCCGATGCCCTCGGTGACGGCAAAGTCGCGCACGCCGTCCGCCACCGCCACACCGTCCCGCGTGAGCGTAAGGCAAACCAGGTAGGCGTTGGGCGCGAGCGCGCCGGTGGCAAAGGTGACAGCCTTACTCGCACCGGGTGCGAGCGTTGCGGCGTTAAAGGACGCGATGGTGTCTTTGGCGGGCTCGGTCCACGGGCCGGTGGCGAGGCGCACCGTGCCAGTGACGGGCACACGCGAATCGTTGGTGACGCTCACTGTGCGCGTGGCGGTGTCGCCCGCCAGCCATTTCGGCAGCACGTCGGCGGTGGGCGCGTTGACGGCGAGGCGCAGCCATTCTTCCGGGCGGAGATTAAACGCGCTGGCAGTGGCGCCCGCTTCAATCTGTACATCGTCGAGGTAAACCGTGCCGCCGTCCACCTGCAGGCGGGCGCGCGCCGACAACTGGCTGGGCGCGTCGGCGGTGATGGTCACGCGCTGCCACCCTGTTGTCGCGGCGAGCGGCAGGCTCTTGCGCACGCTGGGGCTCGCACCCCAGTCGCCGATGATATCGAGGTCGAGACGACCGCTGCCGCCCTCGCTCTTTACCCAGGCGCTCAGCGTGACCGGTCCGGCGGTCACCAGCCGGTCGAAGGCGGAGATCACCGCGCGCGCCTGACCCGCGGCGCCGCTGACACAGAGGCTGCTCTTCCCCGAGTGCGCCTGCGCCGTGCTCACGCTGATGCCCGCGACGCTGCCGCCTTCCGCCCACCAGCCCTCGGCCCCGAAGAGGCTCCAGCGGGATATTTCCTTCTCTTTCACGAACATCTGGTAGAATTCCGCGCCCTGGCGCATGGGGGTGCCATTAAAGTGTTCGCCTAACTCAAAACTGGCGTTGCGCAGCAGGTTCACGCCGGGTACGGGCCGTAGTTGCGGCAAGAGTGTGGCGCTCTGTTCGCTCAACAGTTGCTCGCGCCCCGCGCCGTCGCGCAGCAGCAGTTGCACCTTCTGCGCGCCGGGAATGAGCAGGCCTTGTGGACGCAGCGTGAACGCGGCGTTCCCCTGCCCGGCGACATGGCACGGCGCGACGGTGATCACGCGGGCGGGCGCGGCGTCCGAGCGCGCGAGCAGCGTGCCGTCCAGCGCGGCGTCATTGCCGTTCGCCAGCGTCAGCGTCCAGGTGGGCGCGTCATCGGCGAAGAGCGTCGTCTGCCCCTGCAGCTTCACCGCCACCGGCGGGCGCTCGCCCATGAGCAGCGTGCCGTGCGCGGGGTTGCCCGTCGCTCCGGCCGGGGTGACTTCCACCGTGAAGCGGTCAAAGCGGTCGCGCATCTCCGGGGTCGATTGCCCGTAGCCCTTCTTCGCCCAGTTGGCGAGCTGTTCATCGAGCAGCAGCGCGTTCCAGCGCGCCGGGTTGCTCGCGTTCTGCGCGGTCAGATCAATCGGGAAGCTCCAGCGCCCTTGTTCGCTCCAGGCGTCGGCGCCGGCGGCGCGCGTTTGCAATACGGCGCTCGCCTGCGTGAGGTCGGTAGTGAACGTCATGCTGAGGCGCAGCTCCATCCAGCGTTTCGTGGGCAGCGTTTTGCCATCCACGGCGGGAGCGGCGTTTTCCGGGGCGAAGGCGCGCAGTTGCGGCAGGGTGACTTCTTTGCCGTCGATACTGTAGCCCTGGCGGTACTGCACACGCGGACCGCGCCCGGCGGTCCAGTTGTAGGCCTCCACCGCTTTGGGCTCGGTGACCGCCTCCGCTTTGGGGTCGAAGAGGCCGGGGCCGAAGCTCCACACCATGTTACCGGTCCCGTCGATGCTCCACCCGGGCGAATACGGCTGCAGGTAGGCGGAGACCTGGAAGGTGACCGTCATGCCCGGCGTCACCGTCAGCGGCGTCTGCCCATTCGCCGGGTTGCCGTCCCAGTCGAGCGGGATGGCCGTAGCATTGCCGTGGTTCTGCGCGTGCAGGTAGCTATCCACCACGCAACGCTTCCCGTCCACCTCCAACACCTGATAGGTGTAGTGCGCGGGGAATTGCCCCCACCCGCCATTGCGCGCGAGCGTCGTCTTCCACCCCTTAGTGCTGAGCAGAGTCTCGGCATCAAAGGCGGTAAAGGTGAGCGTATCCTGCAGCGCCGTGGCCGCATGCGCGCCAACGCAGAGGAGCAGGATGATCATCAGGAGTGAGAGCGTGGTACGGGTTTTCATGGGTGTTCCTTTGCAGACATGGGATGGGGGATGGTCCCTGTGATCAAGTAGATCGCCGGCGAGGGCGGAAACCCTCGCCGGCGTCGTACGGTGAATCAGCGGTGTGTTAATACCAGATAACGAGGTTTTTGTACGTGGTATTCGGCGACAGCATGACCGCGACAAGTCTGCTGGAACCCAACGCAGTAGTGCTGATCTTCGCTGCGCCGGAGTTATACTGGGTCGGGGCCGAGCGCGTGAGTGAATAGCAGAAATTCTTCGCCACCCCACCGTCGGCTTCTGACCAGACGGTGCAGTCGTACCAGGCACTCGCGGGGCGCAGGGTCATGCGATTGGCGCCAAAGTTCGCGTTATTCGGATCGGGGAACGAAACGCCGGGCCAGTCGCCGACGCCGCCGCTAGCGGTGTTGGTTCCCCACAACGCGTATTGCCACCCGGCATCATTGCCGGTCGTAATCCCACTGACGGATGCGGTCCAAAAGTTCGGACTAATTCTGAGCACCGGCAAGGAGAGATCGCCGACGGTGGCCGAAGATTTGATCTGCACTTCCATGCGGAAATTCGGCGCTTCCGGCGCGGTATTCAACGGATCGGTGGTGAAGCCGTCCGCGGCATTCAGCGCATGCGTATAGGTGAACCAATAAAGCGGGGCCGTCGACGTCATGGTATTGTTGGCGAGCGTGACACTGTTCAAGTCGCCTTTCGCGCCCGCCGCGGGGGTGGCGGGGCTGACCATCCAGGTGTTCGTGGTGAACGATTGGAAGTTCGGCGCGTTCGCATAGTTCGTTGCGCATATGGCGGCGGTGGTGGGGATGCCGGCGGCGCTGTTAAAGTTGGTGGCAAAAAAGTGCGTGAGTTCGCTCGGCTTCACGACGGCGGCATGGCCATCGACGAAGGCGTAGACGACCTTGCCGTCATGCCGTGGGTCCGCTTCCGTGGTGCCATTGAGCGTGGCGGTCTTCGCGTCGGCGAGCATGACCGTCGATTCTGCCTGGTTAATATCACCTAGCGCTTTACTGTCCAGCCACCAACCATAGCCGTAGTCCGGGTCGGAGCTGTTGCCCTTTTTCTCGGAGGTGGGACAGTCATAAACTTTGTCCGCGACGTTGAGCGCACCGATCCAGGTGGCGAGCGGGGGAAGCTTCTCTTCATTTTCTTGTGAGTACATAGCTATTGCCAACGCGATCTGCTTTACGTTGCTCAAGCATTTTGTCTGCCGCGCTTTCTCGCGCGCTTTCCCGAAGACCGGAAAAAGAATTGCCGCCAGGATGGCGATGATGGCGATGACGACGAGGAGCTCGATGAGGGTGAACCCGCGTTTTTGTCGTGAGATCGCCGGAACTGGGAACATAGGCATTGTTGTAGACCCCTTTTTAGAGAAATGAGTTGAGTAAAAGTGACTATGCACTTCTGCGCTCGGCAAGATTAGACTAGTGTCCTTCCACGATAGAATACGCGCACCAACCTGTCAACCCCTTCCAACGCATATTTCGCGTTGTTACAAGTCACACACGCGCCGGTTGCAGAGCCGTTGGTAGTGCAATGATCAGGTGAGCTCCCAATGCTGTGTGCGGAGGCATAAGGAGGAGGCATGCAAAGGCCCACGCGCGCGTTGGCTAGTGGGGGAAGACCGCCGGTGTTGTGACTGGTCACAACACCGGCGGTCGCGTGCAGGATGCGACGTCTATCACCCACGTGTCGCGATGGCACAGAAGCCGCGCCGGCAACATCGGGTACAGGTACGTTAATACCAGATAACGAGGTTACGATAGGTCGTATTCGGTCGCAGAGACACTGCGATAATTTTCGTGCTCCCCAACGCAGCGGTACTGGCTTTGGCGGCGCCGGAAGCGTATACGGTCGGCGTCGTTCGTGCGATCGAGTAACAGAAATTCTTCGCTGCGCCTGCGTCGGATTCTGACCAGATGGTGCAGGTATGCCAGGTGCTGGCGGGGCGACGCGTCAACCGGGTATTCCCCCAGTCGGCATTATTCGGATCGGGGAAGCTGACGCCGGGATAGCTTGCGATGGGGGCGCCACCGGTATTGATCGACCACAATGCGTAATCATACTGCGCGAGATTGCCGGAACATATCGGTTGAATTGACGCTGTCCAAAAATTCGGGCTGAGCATCAACCAGGGCAACGTGAGTGTCCCGTCCGAGGCGGTGGAGAGCACATCGACCTCCATGCGGAAGGCGGAGGGGTCTGGAATTTTATTGACGTCATCGTAGAGGAAGCCGCTCGCCGCAGTGAGCGCATGTGTGTAGGTGAACCAATAGAGTGGAACCGTCGAAGTCATCGTATTATTGGCAAGTGTCACACTGTTGACATCGCCTTTCGCGCTGGCGGCGGGGGTGGCCGGCGTGACCATCCACGTATTCGTTGTGAAGGATTGGAAGTTGGGGATTTGCGGATAGTTCGCGGTGTCGGTTACACACACCGCGGCGGTGCTGGGCATGCCGGCGGCGCTGGCGAAATCGGTGGCGAAGAAGTGCGTGAGGTCGCTTGGCTTAACGACGGCGGCATGGCCATCGACAAAGGCGTAGACGACCTTGCCGTCATGGCGCGGGTCAGCTTCCGTGGTGCCGCCGAGGGTGGCGCCTTTCGCATCAGCGAGCATGACCGTCGATTCCGCCTGGTTAATATCCCCAAGCGCTTTGCTGTCCAGCCACCAGCCATAGCCGTAGTCCGGGTCGGAGGTGTTGCCTTTTTTCTCGGAGGTGGGACAGTCGTAGACTTTATCAGCCACGTTAAGCGCACCGATCCAAGTGGCGAGCGGGGGGAGCTTCTCTTCATTCTCCTGAGAATACATGGCAATAGCGAGAGCGATCTGTTTTTCGTTGCTCAAACATTTCGTCTGCCGCGCTTTCTCGCGCGCTTTGCCGAAGACCGGAAACAGGATGGCCGCCAGGATGGCGATTATGGCGATAACGACAAGGAGCTCGATCAAGGTAAAACCACTCGCACGTCGTGTGCTCGCCGGGGGAGGAAGTGTTGACATAGTCGCGTAGACCCCTTTCACAGAGATGAGCCGGGCTATAAAGTGACTGCGTACTTCCGAAAGAGACAAAAGTGGTATATAAGTTCACGATAGGCCATGTTTGCCGGCCTGTCAACCACTTATATCGTATATTTTGCAGTGTTACAAGTCACACTAGCACCGGTTACAGTGTGATGAGTCTTGTGTAATAGGAGAGATACCCCGTGCAGTGGAGAGCACGGGGTATCGCGGGGGATGCGTCAGCCAAAACAGACACGCCGTATGGGCCGCTGTGTGAAACCCGCACAGCGGCCGTCGGATGCACAGTTCGGTATGGACGTTTGGGTTACCAGGCGGTAATTTTGACGAACTCCAGTCCGTCAGATAACGCGGAATTTGCCCGGCCTTGCGGACCATAGCAATCGTGAGTGAAGGCGAGTCGGGTTAAGGTCTTCAGGTCAATGACCGAGGCGCTATCCGTCCAGGTTTGCATGGGGTTCTCATAGGTGGTATCGCCCGTATGCCAATAGCCGTAATTGGTGATGGGGTCGGTATCGGTGGTCCAGACGGTGCATTTCACCGGCTTGCCTGCCGCGAGTTGTTCTATGCGCATATGGTAGGTGATGAATTTGGCATTCTGGCACCCGGCGAATGGCCCGTTACCCCACATACTGGTATTTGGGCCGCTCATGGTCCAACTCGAAGTCTGACCAGCGCCAAAGGCGTAGGTATTGCCAGCCAGTTTGATGGCGGTACACTCATTAAAGTTCACACGATTGGTGAGCAGAGCGTAGCCATTCTGCTTGTCATCGCTGGCCCAGACATACCAGTCATCGCCGTTGCAATTCCCGAAGTCGGTGATGGCGGCGGAGTAGGTGATCTCGATATTCGTGACGCTGTCGAGCGGCTGCTCATGCAATTTACTGATGGCCGACCAGGTATAATAGGTGCCCGCTTTTGTGGTAAGGCATGCGGTGTTGTCGATGACGGTCTTCGCCCAACAATTGGGGTAACGGCCGACCCACCCGTTAAACGGGCCGGCGTCGGTGCCGGTGGCCCAACTGCCGAAATCTTCGTACATGCCTACCGCGTCTTTGGGGTCTTTGTTGAGCGCGACATGGCCGTCGACATAGGACATGATGACGCCATCATTATGCCGTCGGCCAAGGTGTGCCATGCCGAAGATGACCGGGGTGGTCAGGTTGTCCGCGATGTCCGCCGTCATCATCGTCTCGACCGGCGTGCGAATGTCGCCGAGCGCGAAGTCGCCTATGCGACCATTGAAGCCGTAATCCGGGGCGCTGGACGACCCACGGCGTGTGGCTGTCGGGCAGTCCCACACCTTGTCGGCAATGTTGAGCACTTTCAAAAAGTAGTTGGTCTTGGTCGAGTCGGCTGCGGGCAATTTCTCTTCATTCTCCTGAATGAACATGCTGATCGCCAGCGCGATCTGCTTTTGGTTGCTCAAGCACTTTGTCTGCCGCGCTTTCTCGCGCGCTTTGCCGAAGACCGGAAACAGGATGGCCGCCAGGATGGCGATTATGGCGATAACGACAAGGAGCTCGATCAGGGTAAAACCACTCGCACGTCGTGTGCTCGCCGGGGGAGGAAGTGTTGACATAGTCGCGTAGACCCCTTTCACTTAAGATGAGCTGGACTAAAAAGTGACTGCGTACTTCCGAAACAGACAAAAGTGGAATGTAATTTCACGATAGGCCATGTTTGCCAGCCTGTCAACCACTTGCAACGCATATTTATTGTTGTGACAAGTCACAATTGCGGCAGGCAAAAACGTAGATGGGTCTTGCACCGTGGGGCGCCTCCCCGTGCTGTGACTCGCAACAGCACGGGGAGGCGCCCCATCAGACCAAACATCCTGCCGGCAGCGTGTCAGGGTATGCTTACCACCAGAGCGCGAGATTACGGATGGGGGTATTGGGATTTAGCCGGATGGCGACCACTTTGCTGCTGCCGATGATGGCGGTGGGCGCTTTGCCGATACCGGAATCATAGGGCGTGGTACCAGCGCGCCGGAAGCGGAACGCAAAGGACTGCACCTTGCCGGCGTCACTTTCCGCCCAGCAAGCATAATCATACCAGGTGCTGGCCGGACGATTGGCCGCGACACTGAAGCGCGTGTCACCCGTGCCGGAATTGCCGTTACAATCGGGAAACGGCATACTGAATTGGGCATTGGCCGCGTTAGTATAATACACCCGCCACGGCGTGCCGTCACCACGGTCATACATTTGCATGGTGGCGCCCGAGTTGTAGAAGTTGTTCGTGACATAGATCTTCGGGGGGCCGCTGAAGCCGCCGCCGTTCCCGGCGGAATTCGACTGCAGTTGCGCTTCCATGCGGAAATTCGGCGCTTCCGGCACCGCATTCATATTATCAAGCGTGAAGCCATTCACGGCATTGAGCGCATGTGAGTAGGTGAACCAATACAGATAGGCGTTCGACGTCATGGTATTGTTGGCAATTGTCACACTGGATAAGTCGCCGGTCGCGCCTGCCGCGAGGGTGGCGGGGGTGACCATCCAGGTGCCGAGCGTGAAGGATTGAAAGTTCGGCGCCGTCGCATAGTTGGTGGGACAGACGGCGGCGGTCAGAGGCATGCCGGCGGCGCTGGCAAAGTCGGTGGCGAAAAAGTGCGTGAGGTCGCTCGGCTTGACGACGGCGGCATGCCCATCGACGAAGGCGTAGACGACCTTACCGTCATGGCGCTGCTCGGCTTCCGTGGTGCCGCCGAGCGTGGCGGTCTTCGCGTCGGCGAGCATCACCGTCGATTCCGGCTGGTTAATATCACCGAGCGCTTTGCTGTCCAGCCACCAGCCATAGCCGTAGTCCGGGTCGGAGGTGTTGCCCTTTTTCTCCGAGGTGGGGCAGTCGTAGACTTTGTCGGCCACATTAATACTGCCGATCCAGGAAGCGACGGGCGGCAGTTTCTCTTCGTTTTCCTGTGAGTACATACCAATAGCCAGTGCGAGCTGCTTTTCGTTGCTCAAACATTTCGTCTGGCGCGCTTTCTCGCGTGCTTTGCCGAAGACGGGGAAGAGAATGGCCGCCAGGATGGCGATAATGGCGATAACGACGAGTAACTCAATGAGCGTAAAGCCGCGCGGACGTCGTCCGAGGGATAATGCTGCGGAGAACATAGTACTTACCAACTCCTTTGTGACAATAGGGGAACCGAAACAGATACTGGTAATTATATATGAAATCATGCTCAAGTAGCCCCTCCGTCAACTCCTTTTGCGCTGATTTCTGTAACAAGTCCCAATTGCAGACTTGCGGCCTTGATGCCAACGGAAGTCTCGCTTGCAGACAAATACCGAAAGGCCAGCGCGTGAGGTGCGCCGTCGGCGGTATGTCGAAGTGGCATGTCGGTTACCGGCGTTGACTGCGACGGGACACAGGACCGCGCCCGCGCCCGCGCGCTGGCAGAGTATTCCCGCCCATCGCGCGATGTCCGCAGCAGGTACTTGCCAGTTCTGCGGGACGACGTTTATACTACTGTGACCTGTCACAGGGGAGCGTATGTATGACGTCACTACGTAAAATCGCGGAATTGGCCGGGGTCTCGCGCATGACCGTGTCGCGCGCGTTGAATAACCATCCGCACGTGCGTCCGGAGATGGCGGAGCGGATCCGCGAACTGGCGGAGATTTGCCATTACCGGCCCAACCGCCTGACGCAGAGCCTCTTTAGCGGCAAGAGTCAGACTATCGGCTGCGTTGTCCCCTCCCTGGACTCCACCTATTTTGATCGAATTCTCAACGGCGTGGTGGAGACCGCCTACGCGCAGTCGTATCAGGTGATGATCATTCAAACGCACCAGAACATGCAACTGGTGCGCGCGGCGTTGCAGGCCTTTGTGGACCGCCGCGTCGATGGCGTCTTACTCGCGCATGCGATGATGTTCGACGTGCCGAGCCGTTCGCTGCTGGAGCTGCGCAGCAACGGGATCAGCGCCCTCAGCATCGACGCCTCCTCCATGCACGGCATGGTCGATGCAGTGCGCACCGATGAAAAAGGGCAAGCGCAACTGGCCGTCGATCATCTGTACCAACAGGGTCACCGCCGCATCGCCTGCCTCATGCCCAAGGGGGACCACCGCCAATCCTCTATGCGCACGCTGGCGCTGCGCGATGCCCTGGAACGGCGGCAGCTCCCCGCGGACGCGCTCCTTGAAGTGAACGCGCACAATCCGCTGGAGGCGATGCCCTGGGGCGAGTGGATGCGCGCGCTGTTCGCGTTCGTGCCGACGCCGACCGCCGTGATCTGTTTCAACGACGAGTTCGCCGCGCCGCTCCTCCGCGAAATGGTACTGGCGGGCCTCCACGTGCCGCAGGACGTGAGCGTGCTCGGCTTCGGCAACCTGTGCTACGGTCCCTTCCTGGTACCCGCCCTGACCACGGTAGAGCAGCACCCGGAAAAAATCGGCCAACTGGCGGTGGAACGCCTGTTGGAAATCATCGAGCAGGCGGCCGACCCGATGGAAGAGGATCGACCCCATAAGGCGCACGCCCTGCTCGTGCCCCCCACCCTCATCGAGCGCGAGTCCTGCATGCCGCCGCCGAAGCACAAGGTTGTGCTGCCGTGGGCGCGTTAACGCGTCGGCGTCCCGGCCAGCCGCGCCTGCAGGTATTAACCTACCCCCTGCGCTGTCAGGATTTCCCGGTGCAATGAGGTCAGATAGCCCGGTTGCGCTGTGACAAAACGGCTGTCCTTTCCGGCCGGGGATAGCCTGGATGGGATCACTGACAAGGCGCAGAGCCAAGTCACAGGACACCGCTGTGAGCGGTACACAAAATCACGCCTCCTGCTCTGTCGGAGGTCAAAATGGCGCAGACGCGCTGGTCTGACAGAATCGCCACCGACATGCAGGCTGTCATGTCCAACGATGACTGCTGGAGGAGAATGGCCTCGCTGTGCACACCTTTTGACAAGTGGGTGACTCAACAGCATTTGTGGGTAATTGGAGCGGCTGGAACGGTAATTCACTCGCTATTTTGAGAGCGTAGTACCTGCCCGCGAAAAGGAGACCCGCTTATGAGTTCGTTAAGATTAGGCGTACGTCTGCTCTTGCTGCTCTGTGTCGTCACGGCCCTGACCTGGACGACATGGCGCGTACAAGCGCAGACAGCCCCGCCGCCCCCGACACAAGAGGTGGCCCCAGTAGATGGGGCAGCGGCACGTGAAGTGCCCACGAACAGAATGCGCAGCGTGACCAACGCACAACGGCAAGCCGCAGCGGCGCGCGCAGCGGCGCGCCGGGCGAAAAAATATCGCTCGGGATTGGCCACCGCGGTGCCGACGACGTTCAACCCGCAAGGGATGCCGGACTATTTCAATGTGGCGAACTGGGCGAATAGCCCGATTATCCACAAATTCGTCGATCAGTTGCCCGGAGTGGGTCTGGCCAACGCCAATGGCCTCGGGCAATACATCCCCGTGGCGAATCCGGATACCATCAGCTATCCGGGATCCGACTACTATGAAATCGGCCTGGTGCAGTACAGTGAGAAAATGCACACGGACCTGACCCCCACGCTGTTGCGCGGTTACGTGCAGCTCAATAACGGTACCGACGCGCTGACGCAGCAGAACACCATTGCGCCCGCGCCGGTGCACTATCTGGGACCATTGATTGTAGCGCAGCGCGACCGGCCGGTGCGCGTAAAGTTCATCAATCAGCTACCGACGGGCGCGGGGGGCAATCTCTTCTTGCCGGTCGATACCAGCGTGATGGGCGCGGGCATGGGGCCGCTGGGTATGAACACTCCGGCCGGAACGCCCATGAATTACGCACAAAATCGCGGGACCCTCCATCTGCACGGCGGCGCCACCCCCTGGATCAGCGATGGTACGCCGCACCAGTGGACCACGCCCGCCGTAGAAAATACCGCCTATCCGAAAGGCGTCAGCGTACAGAACGTGTCCGACATGCCCGATCCGGGCCCGGGCGCGCTGACGTTCTTTTATACCAACCAGCAGAGCGCCCGTTTGATGTTCTATCATGACCATTCCTACGGCATGACGCGGCTGAATGTCTACGCGGGCGAGGCCGCCGGCTACCTGATCACCGACCCGGTGGAAGAAAACTTGATCAGCGTGCAGAAAGTGTTGCCGGATCTTGGTGGCGTGTACCACACCGGTATTCCGCTCATTATCCAGGATAAGACCTTCGTGCCTGACCTCACGAGTTTAGTCGCAACCGACCCCACCTGGGACCCGGTGAACTGGGGCGGACCGGGCAACCTCTGGTTCCCGCACGTGTACAT
>DASXVL010000335.1:0-10885 GCA_036504255.1 Armatimonadota bacterium
ACGGCACGCTGGAAGTGGCGCTCGACAGCTATCAACTTCGCGCCTTCAAAGCCCCACGCGGCGCGAAGATCATCGGCTGCGTGGAGCGCGTGCCGCAGGAGCAGATCAATCTGGTGAAACAGCGTGTCGCCTTCTGCCAGCAGTTGGCGGAGGACATGACGTCGGGCGCCCGCAAGCAAGACGTGACCGAGCAAGAGCGCACGGCCTTCCTGCAGCATCTCGATCTGGCCTGGCAAGCGCTGGCGGAGAAGCACTACTGGCGCGCGCGCACCGTGCTCTCGATGACGCCGATGATCGCGGTCTTCAATAAACTCGGCAGCTACCCGGAAAATCAACTGCACCGCCATCTGACGGGGATTCTGCAGCAGGAAAATACACCGGGCGATATGCCGAAAGCCGCGCCGGTATTGACCGCCGCCGAACTACTCCCCGCCGTGGCGGCGGGCAGCCAGGCATCCCTGGTGGACTCCGGCAGCTACAACCGGGACTGGCAGCACATGCAGGTGCTGAAGTGCGACAGCGGATCGCTCGACCTGGAGGTCAACGTCCCCGCCTCCGGCGTCTACCGGCTCTCCATTGGCTACGTGGCCGATACCTACGGCTCCATGTTGGTACGGTTGGGCACGGCCAATATGGTCATGCCCGCCACCACCAGTCAAATCAATGCACCCGAGCGGACCGTCTTCCCGGTGATGGTCTTTTCCGCCGGCAAGACGCAACTATCACTGCGCCGGCAGGGTGGCTTCGGACTCTACGGCGTTTCGCTGCAGCCGGTCTACCGTCGCGTGCCGAGCGCCTACTGGACAACCATTGGCCCCTTCCCTTCGAAGTGGGGGTCGAATGATAGCCGCATTGCGAACGTGAAAGATGCGTTGACCCAGGTCTTTCCGCCCGAGAACGAGCAAAAGTTCGATGCGGTATATCAAGGTGACGGCAAGCAGATCCGCTGGGAATATAGCGATAACAGCACCGGACGCTTGATGGATACCAGCGTGAACTTCCTCTATCGTTCCATTGTGGGCGCCGGTGAGATCTGCTACGCCGCCACCTACATTACCAGCCCGGACGACCGGCAGGTGCGCATTGCGCTGGGCGCTGACTGGTGGGCAAATATGTACCTGAACGGAGCGCTGGTGCGCAGTGAACGCGAACAGAAACTCGTCGATGAGGACGGCGCGCAGTTTAACGGCTACAAGCCCGTCGCCGCTACGCTGAACCTGAAGAAGGGGACGAACGTACTGCTGGTGAAGTGTCACGGCGGTTCGGTCGCCAGTACCTTCGCCCTCTTCGTGAACGATGCCGGCGATTTGCGGATTGCTCCCAAACCGTAGGCAGCGGTGTTACGCATGACTTGTGAAGCGGGCGGTCAGTAATGGCCGTCCGCTCTCATTCCTAGAAAATGGAGGCTGACCATGTTACGCTTGTGGCTAATTTGCGGGCTCATCGTCTTCTCGCTGCTCTGTGCGCACGCTGACGCGCTGGATAACAATCTCCCGCGCACGATGGCGAAGCTACGCGCGGGACAGCCGGTGACGGTGGTCGGATTTGGCGATTCCATTACCACGTTTTATGGCAATCGCGATTTCACGGGCTTTCATCCGGTCTTTCCGGAATCGTTCTATTATGGCGTGGTCGCCCAGTTCTTGCGCATGCAATTTCCCAATGCGCCCATGCGCGTGATCAACGCCGGGGTGGGCGGCAATACGGCCGTGGACGGGCTGAAGCGCCTCGACAAGGATGTGCTGGCCAGCAACCCCGACCTGGTCTTCGTTATGTTCGGCGCGAACGACTCCGGCGCATTCCCGCTCGATGCCTACGAGGAAAATATGCGCGAGATTATCCGTCGCCTGCGCGCGGATGGCCCGCGCGACATCGTGCTGGTGGCCTCCAGCCCGTCGCCGTGCGGTCCCCCCGCGCTGGTCGCCACCAACCGGGTTATCATGCGCCTCGGCAAGGAGTTGGGCCTGCCGACCTATGACGGCTTTCTCGGCATCAGCCCGCTGACAGCGGCGTGTGACGACAATGGGTTCCCGGTCCATTCGTTGCAGGATCTGTTTACCTTTTATGGCGGCATCTACCCACCACAAGACCCGATTCACCCCAACGTGCAAGGGCATTTCCAGCTTGGCCGCTATCTCTATCGCGCGCTCTCCGGCCGACCCTTTCCGACTTCCCCGCTGACCAGCCAGTTGCAGCGCGTGTTTCTGGCAGATGGCACGGCCAGCTACCGGCTGCGCGTGGAGAACACGACCGGACAACCGGTCGCCGGTGACGTACAGGTACTGCTGCCCGCCGGGGTTGACGTTGCTGGGGTCGAGCGCAAGACGCTACAACTCCCGAACGGCGTTGAGGCGGTGATCTGCCCATTGCCCGCCCAGCATTTAGTCCTGCCCGCGCATGGTGTCAGCGAGATTACCTGGACGTCTCCGGCGCTCCAACGCGTCCCCTCTCCAGACCGTTGGACCTATTTCGATCCACAACGCATCACGCCCGTCGTGCGCTTCTCCCGCGAAAACGGGCCCTGTTTTGTGGACTATGTCGGCCTGGAAGCCCCGACCGGGCCGGCGATCCGCGCGATAGCCTTCCCCACCGCACTGGATCACAGCGCCGTCGTCGCTTTGCCAAGTATGCCGGTGAAGGTGAGCGTGACGCCAAGCAAGGAGCCGTTGGCCGTGCAAGTCACCTGGCGCGGCAAGCGTCAGCTCGTGCCCGTATCGGCGACGGGCGAGGCGACCGTGGCGTTGGACGTCAGCGGATTGTCCGATACCACGTTGGCGTTGGCAACGTTCGGTTTGCTTGAGCAAGGTAAGGCAACCGGGCGTGTGCTCGATTTACGCCAGCAAGTGGTGCAGATCGCTCCGCTGTTGTCCGTGCTCCCTGACCACCCGTCGCCCTGGATGACGGTGAATACTGACGCGCAAAGCACCGGACTGGCCGCGCCGAACACTCCGCGCAACCTTTCCGGGCGCTTCAATGTGGCGCGACACGGTGACGCGTTGCGCATGAGTTGGCAAATTTCTGACGATCACCTCGTCGCACAGCGCGATGGTTTTCATACCGATGGGGTGGAGATCTACCTCGACCGCGCTGGGAAAACCTTTCAGTTAGGCGCGTTTCTCCCGGCGGGACTCGTGCCCGGGCCCGCGCGGGTTGCCCCTGGTAATGGCGCGAGCGCGGCCGAAGTTGCGGGCGTGCGGGCGCAGTGGGCGCCGCGCGCTGGTGGCTATACCCTCACCGTCGATCTCCCCCTGGCGCTGGTCAACCCCGCGGGCCAGGATATTTTGCGCTTCTCTGCCGCCATCAATGACATTGACACGATGAATAATCCCATCCAAGTTCGCCATCAGTTCCAATGGATGGGGAACGGGCCGAACTACTGGAAGGTCAATCGCTACGGCGCGTTGACCTCCAGCGCCACGACCGCGCCGTCGGTGGTGGTCAACGTCTTCCCGTAAAACTATCCTGTACACCAGCGGACCGCCCGTCTCCTCGTATGCGGAGGCGGGCGGTCCGTTTGCCGTGGGCGCGACCGAGCGCAATGGACAAGGGCAGGAAAATACGATATTGTATGCACGCCTTCTATGCACAACGCCACGAGGAAAATGACCGGAATTGAGCAGATCATGAGCACGCATCACGCACGACCCATATTTCGTATACAGGCCACGGTGACCACCCTGCGCGAGCTGTCGCCCGGTTACTTTTTGCTCATCCTCCACGCTCCCGAACTGGCGCACGCGGCGCAACCAGGGCAATTCGCGCAATTACGCGTGGTGGGTCAGGATGTGCTCGACCCGTTGTTGGCGCGTCCGATCAGCATTCACCATGTGGATACGGCAGCCGGGGACGTGTCGTTTATTTTTAAAGTGGTGGGGCGTGGCACGGCATTGCTCGCCGCCGCGAAACCCGGCGAGGAACTCATCGTCCTCGGGCCGGTCGGCAACGGTTTCCACATCCCGGACACGGCGACCTCGCTGGCGTTGATTGGCGGTGGGGTGGGCATGCCCCCGCTGTATTACCTGGCCGAGACCCTGCGTCGCACGCGCCCGGCATTGGGTATTTCGTTATTCTACGGTGGGCGCACGTCGGCTGATTTGTTGCTGCTGCCGGAGTGGGACGCGTTGGGCGTTTCCGTGTACCCCGCGACCGACGATGGCTCCCTGGGATATCACGGGCTGGTAACGGCCGTGCTCACGCCGCAACTCGTCACCATTGATTTTTTGGCCGCTTGCGGGCCACGCCCCATGCTGCAAGCCGTGCAAGGACTCGGGTTAGCGGCGAAGATCCCCGGGCAGCTCTCGCTGGAAGCGCGCATGGCCTGCGGGGTGGGCGCGTGTTTGGGGTGCATGTGCGGCACAGTCTCCGGCGGTCGTCGCGTCTGTATCGATGGTCCGGTCTTCGCCCTGGATGAGGTCGTATTTGATGTCTGAGCCTTCCTTCGCCGTGCAACTCGGCGGATTATCGTTAAAGAATCCGGTCCTGCCCGCCTCCGGAACCTATGGCTATGGGCGCGAGTTCGCCTCGTTGCTCTCGCCGGACGTGTGGGGCGCGGTGGTCACCAAAGGCGTCGCGCTGTCGGCGTGGCCGGGCAATAAGACGCCGCGCGTGTGCGAAACCGCCGCCGGTATGCTCAACGCCATCGGCTTGCAAAACCCCGGCGTGGAGACCTTTATCACCGAAGCCTTGCCCTTTTTGCGTCCCTACCAGACCCCAATCATTGTCAATATCGTCGGGAAAACGCTGGAAGAATATGTCGCCGTCGCGGAGCGCTTGGACGCCTTTCCGGAAGTCAGCGCCTTCGAGTTGAATATCTCCTGCCCGAACGTCAAGGAAGGCGGCATCGCCTTCGGCACCGACCCCAAGCTGGCGGCGGCGGTCACCAGCGCGGTGCGCGCGGTGACGCAGAAAACGCTCATCGTCAAGCTCTCCCCGAATGTCACCGATATCACACTCATCGCACAGGCGGTCGAGGCGGCGGGCGCTGACGCGCTCAGTCTCATCAATACCCTGCTCGGTATGGTCATCGATATCAAAACACGCCGCCCGATTTTGGCAAACCAGGTCGGCGGACTCTCCGGTCCCGCCATTAAGCCCGTCGCGGTGCGTATGGTCTGGCAGACCTACCAAAAAGTAAAGATCCCCATCATTGGCATGGGCGGCATCACCTCGGCCGCTGATGCGCTGGAGTTCATCATGGCCGGCGCTTCCGCCGTCGCCATCGGCACCGGGCTCTATGTCGATCCGCTCACACCCACGCATGTGCTCGAAGGCATCAAGGCGTTCATGGTCGCCGAAGGCTTCTCCAGTCTTGCAGAACTCCGCGGTATTGCGCACGGCTGCTGACCGCATGATGAAGCTTGATGGGGCAATTCCTGCACTCTAGATGCACCCAGACTGTTGGTTCCTGCCGGAGATAGCCGGGCTTGGGCCCTGTTCCAGACAGTGCTGACATTAGGCTGACCTGGAGTCCTTAGCACTGTCTGGAACAGGGCCAATGCCCGGCTATCCCCGGTTTGCTTTCATGGCGCACAATCGACATAACCGGTTCGGGACTGCCACACGGTGACTTTTACGCCCAGCTTGAGCGGCAACACATGGGGTTGCACGCTCAGGCTGGGCGTATTTTTCTATGAATGGACTATGGGGGATCAGCGTAGGCTGGCGCACGGCGTCGCTGCCTCGGCCGTCATCACGGTATAGCCGCCGCCGGGCAGGTCTTCGTAGGGTTCGTCGCTCGCATTGACCCGTACCATGGTACCGTCCGAGTACAACGTCTGATTGACGCCGGGGGCCAGCTCCCAGCGTCCTTCGATGGTGAGCGGGTTCAAACGCGGCAGCAGGCCTTCCGCGCCATAGAAGAAGTGATAGGCCTCTTCCAGCATATCAGCGGCGTCCGCGTAGGCCGGAATACCGAAGGACGGACTGGAACGCACACAAACCTCTGACTGTGGGCTTAACCCGAGATCCAGCACTTCCAGGCGATACCGCAGGTTCGGCTTCACCGCCAGGCCACAATTCACACTCCCGTGGAGCACGATGGTTAACAAGGGCACGCACCGGTCAAAGAACCATTGTCCCACCGGTGAGGCCAGATGCCAGGGTGAGGGATGGACGTAGGAGTGGTGGATGCCATCGACGACAGCGAAATACGGGCCGAACGGATACTCCGTCGATACGCTCCCGAAATGCTCGATGGCGAGTTCGAACATGGTCCGGACGTACTGCATATAGTCGGCGCGCTGTTCCAGCGGATGGTCTTTCGCATAACAGGGCATGAAACTGCCGACAGCATCGATATGGTGGTGGCCATGAATGCCCAGATCCCGGATCGCCGGCATATCGCGCTTCACGTGCTTTTCCACCCAGATTTTTGGGCAGATAATATGCGCCTGCCCACCGCTCCATATGATGCTCTCCCAGTATTCTCCCGAGCGATGGCGGATGAGCGAATCCAGATCATGCTCCGGCGAACAGGGATAGGAGGCGCCGTACGAGTCATGCACCGTACACAAGATATTGTGTGCATGGCACCAGGCAATCAGGTCGCGCATGCCCTGCTCGCCGCCCAGGCGCTCATCCACGGGGAAACGGGTCGGGGGCATGCCGTCATGCCCGTCCTGCCCCCATCCCGTGAGTACCGGAATGATGTTGGTGATGCCGCGCGACAGGCAGTCTTCGAGAATCTCTTGCACCTCCGCAAAGGTGCAGACCGCATGGTATTCCCCTGTCCCCTCTGGGTGCGGGTCTTTATAGGCCATGAAGATTTTGAGGAAAAAGCGGTCGCGGAAATCCAGCACTTCCGGACGCGCCGCCGCTTTTTGTTGCCAGCTCTGCAGACCGCGTTCCTGCATTAAGAAGTTGCGGTATTCCTTGCCGCAAAAGACATACCCCTCACCAGAGGCGTAGTCCGGTGGGGCAAAGGCGTAGCGTACTTCGCGCGGGCCGGCAATGCGCTCGTCCTCCTGCTGCCAGCGATACACCAGATAGGGATGGACACTGTTCGTCTGCGCCTGCTCCCAATGCACGCGACCGATGAGCTGCGCGTCGCAATCGCCCTCGGTCACCATGCCACAGAGCGTGCCCTGGGCGCGGGTAATCCCAAAGACCGCCATGTTGCAGACATGCTCCCATTGATCGTTGCTGCTGTAGATGGTCTGCCGGACTTCACGGGGATAGGACTTGTCGAAGAAGGTCTGACATCCGGCCCAATTGGGCTGCAGCAGATATCCCGCTTCTCCGGTACGCGCCGCGCCGAAATTGGGCAGTATTTCCACGCCCAGTACCCGGTACAGGCGTGGGAGCGCTTCCTGTACTTCCTCATCAGCGAGCGCAATGCTGAACCCCGCGCCATCCGCGCGCAGCGTGATCGTTAGGCCAATGGTTATCTGAATGGACTCATAGCTGGCAGTGACATGCAACCGATGCGCATCCAGTTTGTCGATGTGGATGGCGCTTTTTGCCGTGAGCGATGGCGTGCCCGCCGTACCCAGCGCATGGGAATTATCCCTGGGCGTCAGCACCGCCTGTTGGCGTGGGTGTTGCCGATCATAATAGTGCAGGATGCAAAAGGCACCCTCGCTTTGCCATTGGTATTGGTTATCCAATGAGAATGTGAGTGTCCCGTCCTTGGTAAGACAGAGCGATGAATTCTTCGCCTGGAGGGTATATGTATTCTCGATAGACATCGGCGTCCTCTCGTTTACAGAAAATAGCGCGCGGCCGCATTGCACAGCGGTTGCGTTATTATAACTGGAAACGGTTCCAGTGCCAAGATGTTTGCGCCTCCCCGCAGCGGAAAAATAGGATATCTGAATGCGCAGATATTTCGCATCCCTGCGGAACATATACGCATTCAGCGTTCCGTCTCCATCTACTCGTCGATACGATACTTTGCATAGCGGGCATTGCCACTATCCCCAACATACAGGTATTCCGCGCCATCCACGCTACGCACGGTTTCGATGGCGATTGGCTGGTTGAACCCGGAGCCATCACGGCTATCCGCGTCAACCAAATGTCCATAGCTCCCTCGTACTTTGCCCTCGGGTGAAAGGCAGACGAGATTGCTGTTCCCCGCGTCCACCACCCAGATATTGCCGCGTCGATCCACCGCCACGTCGCGGGGTGAACTGAAGGGCGCCGTATCACCGCCCGCCTCCGGTCGCGCCCCGGCGGCCCAGAGCACTTTGCCCTCTGCGGAAAGCCGAAAGACCGTATTCAGGGCTTCTATCACAAGGAGGACGCCGCCATCGGAATACGGCTCCAGGTGATAAATCAGGGCGCTGGGATGGAAGGCCTTCACGACCGCGTAGAGATGCTGATGCGCCGGCCAGCCATAGTGCTCCTGCACGTCAAAAAAGCCTGTGCGTGTCCCATCGGCGGCAAAACGTTCCAAGCGTAAACGCGGCCACTGTGCCCCGTCCGGGGACGTGGTCACGACGCGCGTGATCAAGCTGCCATCCGGGCGGGCGAGGATGCCACGTGTCACGAGATTCTCGCCACCCCCGAGATCGCCGTTCGCCGGCAGGTAGCCCGCTTGTCCGGCAGCGCCCTCGGCCAGCCGGTAGCGCGCGATGGCCTGCGGCTTTTGTCCGGGTTTGCCAAAACTGCCGACGTAATAGACCTGCCCTTGTGCATCGAGCGTAAAGGCCGCAGCTCCCGCCATACCGGGATGGATGGCGACCAATCGATCAGCACCCGTATCCACGCGGAACAGCCCGTTCGCTTGCCACCCGGTGGGCGCGAGGACATACAGCTGTTGATCGGGCCCTTTCTGCATTGCGCCGGACGCCACCGGTATGATCTCGGGTTTGGCATGGCCTTTGATGGCATTGATGAGCGTGACCAGTTCCGGCGCGAGCGGTTGGCGTCCGCGGCCCAGCAGCATCCAGCCGTTGCGCACCTGCAGATTCGACTGCCGCACGTCAGCGAGCGGCGCCTTGAACGAGCGCACGTAGACGCCGTCCGCGCGGTAGAGCAGGATGCGCCCATCCGCCTGCAGCAGGTACACACGCCCCTGCTCGTCTTTCGCCGCGGAGACGATCTCGCCGAGTTGTTCACGCGCGTCGCCCAGGTATTTGACGAACGTCAAATGGGGCGCGGTCGTCGCTGGTGTTGTGGTCGGCAGCGCGGCGTTCGTCGTCTCCGGCGCAGTGACCTCACCGCGGAATAATCCTGGCGGGTATTTGTCATAGGCACGATAGAGCGCCAATACCTCGGGACTGGTGAGCAGCACCTGTGCGCTGATCAGTTGCCCGGCCTTCACGGCGTCCTGCGCCTCCGCCAGCGATGCGCGCGCGGCGGCCCATTCTTCGACGGAGATCGACAGCACACGCGGCTCGCTGATGGGGGGAAATGCTAACAGCCCTTGTGCGGCGTTCACTTGCTGCACGAGTACCTGCGCCTCCTCACTCGGTACCTGTGTGGTGAACGCGGTGATCGGAGAGGCGGTCTTAAAGGTGCGCAGGGCATAGGGTGGCAAGAAAATAGGTTGATTAGTTGGGAGCGTGCTGTCATCGGGCAGCCGAATGAGTTGTGACGCTTTGCTCGTCAGTTGCACGTTGACCGGCATCGACGAGCGGTTGACCAGATAGCCATAGGTCGCACCTGCGCTCGGGGCTTGCCAGAGCGCGACGGGATCATCGGGCGTCATGCGCGTATACGCGAGCACCGGCAAGACGCGGTATTCGCGCAGGAACTCACGCCAGTACACCGGGTCGCCCTGAATGTACCCCAGGCCGCCATCCACCAGCAGTTCCGGCGAGCCGGACGCCATGGCCTGCGCATAGCGCGCGAGCACATGCCGACCAGCGGGCGAGAGCACGCCGCACAGACCGACGTCGACGGCTTTCGTCGCGTCACCCCCGAGTTGCAGCGGGGCGATATTGAATTGCGCTTCCATATACTCGTTATAGTTGCCCCAGGCATTGATCGTCGTACGGATCGCCGTCGGCTTCAGCGCCGCCGTCTGCGCATAATTGCCGATCAGCGCGCTGGCGTCTTGCTGCCGTCGTCCTGCCGGATAGGGATACTCATTGAGGAAGACGACACCGTCCAGCGCGGCGTAGCGTTCCGGGTGTGCGAGGCCAAAACTCTCCGGGGTGTCAAAGAGATGTACGTAGAGCTTCAGGTCCGGACGTACCCCACGTAAGGCCGTGGCGAGTTTCGCATAGTAGGCGCGGAGCGCATCACTGCGCCAGTTCACCCAAGCTTCCCTCGCGTTCCCTTTCAGCCACTCCGCACGCTTCGCAAAACGTTCTTCCCCGCTGAAGGGCGGCACCACGGTGCCGGTCGCCGTGCTGAATTGCGCGAGTGTATAGTCGTCATAGCCCCAATCCGCCGTGTTGTAGCCCGACCACCCGGCGTTTTGCCAGTTCATCAGGCGTATGGCCACACCGCGCAAGGCCGGAGAATCGCTGCAGGTCTGCGCGACTTCACGCAGCAAATCGCAGGCCCATTGTTGCACGCCCGGCTGTAACGGGTTGAGCGCGCCTTTCTCGCCTTTGCCCCCACGCGTTTCCATATCTTCACCGTGCGCATAGCTGTGCAGCGCCGTCAGCAACGGCCCGCGCCCCGCGGCGTTCAGTTCCGGAATGTAGTTGAGCCCATGGCGCTCCGCCGTCAAAGCGAGCATGCGCATGATGGTTGCGGGATAGTTTGGGTTGCTCTCCCAGCCGACCATGCGGTTGCCGTCAATCACGGCGGACGGCCAACTGGTCGCGCCATACACCGTCGCGGTATCCCAGATGGTATCCGCGCCGACTGACCGGCACCAGCGCGCGTAGCGATCCGCCGCCTGCACCATCTCGGGCTGCGTCTGGTTCTGTGCGCCGAAGTAGAGCGGCCAGCGCGTGACTTCTTCCAGGTAGAAGCCCATGGAACGCCG
>DASXVL010000336.1:0-2029 GCA_036504255.1 Armatimonadota bacterium
TCCAGACATAGACGAGGTCGTTGCCCTTCCTCTCGGCGGTAGCAAGAGCACTGTTTGGAAGGTTGGCCTGCCCGCAGGGCAGAACGCCCCGCTTCCTTTCAGGGCTGGGAACGGCGGGACTCGCTGCGCTCGAACCCTTCCAAACCGTGCTAAGGACTTACCGCCTGCCTGGTGGTTAATCCCAGCGCCAGATGAATCTTGTCACTGTCGGTTCAGTCTCGTGCGCTACTTGCGTACACAGCGCCAGCTTGTCTCCCCGACGGGCAGGAACCGGGGCAAGCGGGGCGAAATATTCTGCAAAGAGGTGCCGCGCTATGCTCATCGCCAATTCGATGAATCTCTGTTTTTCCCGCTTTGATGAACGCGAGCTGTTGCCGCGTATGGCGGCGGCAGGGTATGACGGGGTCGATTTCAACTTCTGGGATCTGGTGCGCCGTGTGAATTGGCACGATGACGCCGAGGCGGACCGCTGGCTTGACGCGCTGGCGCAGAGCACGGCGGATGCTGGCCTGACCTGGGTGCAGGGGCATGGTCCCGTGTTCGATATCTTCCAGAACGCTGCGGAAGATATTTTTCAGCGCGACCTCTGTGCACCGGCGCTCCGCGCCTGCGCGCGTCTGGGCGTCCCCTGGCTGGTACTGCATCCTTGCACCGCCGCCGGCGCGTTCGACCGCGCGCACCTGAACATGCTGCTGGAGACGAATCGCGATTTCGTGCGCACGTTGCTCCCGCTGTGCGAACGGTATGGGGTCGGCCTGGCGTTGGAGAATATCTTCGACCGCCCCTGGGCCGCGCCGGAGGGAGCGCCGCGCTTTTTCGGCGCAATCCCCGACGAACTGGCGGCGCTCATCGACGCCATTGCGCACCCGTTGGTCGGCGCGTGCTGGGATACCGGGCACGCCAACGTGATGCATCTCGATCAGCGCGCGGCGCTGACGGCAATGGGTACGCGGGTGAAGGTGCTGCATCTGCACGACAACAACGGCCAGCATGATGAGCACCATCTGCCGTTTATCCCCCGCCCGCACGGCGTGGATTGGGACGGGGTGATGGCCGGCTTGCGTGCCGGGGGGTATACGGGCGCGCTCACCTTTGAAGTCCGCGCCGCATTTGAAGCCGTCCCGCTCTCCCTCTTCGATGACGCCCTGCGCTATAGCGTACAACTGGGCCGCCAGCTGGCGCAGACGTTCGAGACGGCGGCGGTGTAAGACACCGGCTTTTACCAGCGACGGCCCGGGCGTGATGCCCGGGCCGTCGTAACTTTGCGTTATCGTCGCATGTCAGACTTCTTCCGACTCCACCATCTCGCGTAAGCGCGCCAGCGCTTTGTGTTGCAGACGCGAGACGTGCATCTGTGAGATATCCAACTCGCGCGCCACGTCGGTCTGTGACCAGCCTTTAAAAAAGCGCAGGATGATGATCTTGCGCTCGCGCGGGCTGAGGCGGCCGATGGCATCCTCCAGGCGGGAACGCAGGCCATACTCCTCGAACGCGCTGTCCTCTTTGCCCACATAGTCTTCCAGGCGGGAGCGGGAATCGTCGTCGTCGTCGCCCAATTCGTTATCCAGCGACACCAGCTCATAGAGGTGGCCGAGTTCCATGCCCTCCAGCGTCTCTTCCAACGACGCGCCGATGGCGACGGACACCTCTTCCGCCGTGGGGGGACGATTGAGCTTGGAGGTGAGGCGCTCGATGGCCTTATTGGCGGCCAGGTTGACTTCCTGCAGGCGGCGCGGCACTTTGATGGCCCAGCCACGGTCGCGGAAGTGGCGTTTGATCTCCCCGACGATGGTGGGGGTGGCAAAGGTCGCAAAGCGAATGCCCCGCTCCGGATCGAAGCGGTCAATGGCGTGCATGAGCCCGATGGTGCCGACGCCGATCAGATCGTCCAGCGGTTCCCCGCGGTTGGCGAATTTCTTTGCCAGAAACCGCACGAGATTCATGTGGTTGCTGACGAGCTTTTCCCGCAGGCCCGGGTCGCGCGTACGGTAGTATTGGAGGAAGATATCGTCCTCGTGCCGCGGTTCTT
>DASXVL010000337.1:0-5287 GCA_036504255.1 Armatimonadota bacterium
AGAGTTCAAAGCGTGTGAGGAGCACTTTGTTATCTTGCCGTCGATATTCCATGGCGGCGGCCACATGACGATAGGGTACCTGGGCCACGGCAAAATTCTGACCGCCTTCCAGCGTGCTGCGTACCACCAATGTCCGCGCGAGCAGTTGCGCCGCCGTGGTCTTCCCGTCCGCCGCCGCGAGCTGTCCGGTAATCTCCGTGCGCGTGTTGATGTTGCCCTGCAGTTCGACGGGACTGATGAGGCGTCCGTCCGGCGTGAAGGCCCCGACGCGCCCATGCTCGCCGGCCACCGTGATAAAGTTATCGACCGGCACATCCACGCCCTGCACTACCAGCTGCAGTTGCTCCGCCGGGGGCAGCGCGGGGTTGGTGGAGAGCCGCCCGTGCACCGTCAAGACGGATTGCCGTCCGGGCACCCCTTCATAGAGCAATTTCGCGTCGGTGATCTCCAGTGTCTGCGCATCGCGCAACGCGAACGCCACGGTCGCGCGGTCGAATTCCATGTGCGCGCCCGCCACTTGCAGCATGGGACGGCTGATAAGCAGTTGTCCCTTCCCGGTCGCGCCGTCCGGGTAATCGGCGGTGCTGATCTCGCCCTCGACAAACCCCTCCAACTGCAGCTTCACGCCGAGCACGGCCAGCAGCGAGGAGAGGCGGCTGCGCGCGAGGGTGGCGTGTTCGATATGCCATTGCCCACTCCCCTCCGCCTTGGGCGCGGCCGTCAGTTCGGACACGGTGAGTTCCACCTGCCGACTGCCGGAGAGTAAGCGCAGATCGTGCAGCGTCACTTGCAGCGCGGGAGCCATGGCCCCCGCCACCCGCGCGGAGAGTTCGGCAAATTTTCGATCGACGAGGCGACCGTTCTGTGCGCGCACGCTGCCGGCGAAGGTGGGCGCGGCCAGCGTGCCGTCCACCGTACCGAGCAGATAGCCGGTGCCGGCCAAATCCTGACGCCCAAAGCGTTTGCCGATGGCCTGCACGTCCAGGCGACTGCCCTGCACGGCGAAGTGCAACCGGTCACCGGTCATCTCTCCGCTCAGGCGAAAGAGCCCCTCCCCCGTGGTCATGTCCATGCGTTCGATGGCCAGCCGCGTGGGATGATGCGGCGTGACGTCAATGCGTAGGCCCGCATCGACCGTCCCCGCGCTCAGCTGGGCGATGCCCACGGTGCCCTGCGCATGGGCGAGCACCGCCACATGGCCATCGGCGGTATAGGAGACCGCAACCGGGCCGGAGAGCAGACCGGTCACCCGGTCAGCGGAAAATCGTTGGGGCTCAGTGGCAAATTGACGCAGCAGGTCGGCGGCATGCACCTCGTGCACCACGCCTTGAAAGAGGAAGGCCGCGCGCGCGGCGGGCGACGTGCCCAACCCCAGCCAAGCCTGGCCGGTAAAGCTACCGCCCGCCATCTCGCCCGCCAGTTGCGACAGGCGGAGCCGATTGTCCACCAGCGCGATATTCCCGCTCAGTTGGCGGATTTCCCCCACCGTCTCGCCCATATTCGCGCGCAGCGTGCAGCCCTGCACGTGACCGCGCACCTCCAGCGCACGCACCCGTCCGGTGACTTGCGCCCAGCCGGAAAGGAGGCCGCCCCACTGCAACTCCGGACGCGCCAACCCGGGGATCATGCGGCTCAGGCGCGCGCTCTCCGCGCCGGCGGTCTGCACCTGCAGCGCCAGCACGGCATCGCTGAAATGGCTCACCGTACCATTCACGAGGGCGGGTACCTCGCCCACCGTGGCATGCAGATTGACCAATTCCACCATATCGGGGGCAAAGCGGATCTGCCCATCGGCCACCCGGCAGGGCCACTGTCGCTGCCCCAAACGCAACTGCCCGGTCATCGCATGCAAGTCGGCGAGGATGGTCATGGTGGTGTCCCAATGCCGCCGCTGCCGGTTCCAGCTAAGCACGAGTTGCCAGCGACCGTCCGCGTGTCCACCGGTCAGGGTGACGGGCACCGCCGGCGGTAAAAATTGCTGCACGCGCGCCAGATCGAGCGTACCGAAGCGCACCTCGCAGACATAATGCGCGGCCTGCACGTTCAAGATGCCATGCACATTGACGGTTTGCGCGGGGCGCGACGCCAACAGCGCAGAGAGGCGGAAGGGCATCAGCGCATTGTCGCCGCGCAGCAAGCGCCCGGTGATCTGCGATGCGTGCTCGCGGATATTCGGGTGTCCCGGCTGCCAACCTTTGGCATCCTCGTACAACATTTCGCCATTGCGCACAAAAACTTCCGCCGTAAAGGTTTCCGCGCGACCCGACGGCGTTTTCTTGCGCAGCAGTTCCATGACATTCCATTGCCCGCGCGCATTCCGCACCAGGTGCACGTACGGCCGGTCGAGTGTGATTTGCCGCAGGGCGCGCAGCGGATGCGCCAAATAGAGGCCCAGCCGCGCATCGAACCGCACCTCCACCGCCTGCGCCGCAAGCAGCGGCTTGGCGGAAGGCACGCTCTCCTCAATCGCCACGTCTTCGACGCGCACCCGCCCGGCGGCCAGTTGCACATCGATCTTGCCCACGTGCACGCGGTGTCCGGTGGCCCGCGAGAGCTCAATCACCACCACGCGACGCAGCAATTCCGCGCGATTGGCGGTAAACAGCCCCCACAGCGCGGTCAGCGTCAGCAACACGGCGACCAACGCGAACAGGCCGACGTGCTGGGGAAAAGACGCCAAGAAGCGCTGCCCCGGGCGTTCCGGGGCAGCATCGACGAATCGTCTGAGTTGAACGGGCAGGCGCGATAGCATCAGCAAGGGCCATTATCAAGACGGGGGGAACGCCAGTAGTCTCTTCCAGTATTATAGCACAGGCCCGACCCCGACGAAACGTAGGTGGCCGGCGTCACCCCGGGCTGGCGAGGATGCGGTCGAAAGGAAGTGGGGCGCTTCTTTCGCTGTAGGGGCCGTCCGCCGTGGCGGCCCATGGTAGTGTTGGTGTGTCTCGTGTTGCGTGAGCGGCAAAGTGCGTCGCCTGGACTCACGACCCGTCCCCCTCACGCCGCACGGCTGCGGTCACGAAACGTGCGGGCCGCCACGGCGGGCGGCCCCTACAGCAGGGAGACGGGGTTCATTTCTTATGAGGGTTCGCGTACGGCTTCCAGACCGATGCTAAGGACTCCAGGCTGGGCTCGTGTCAACAGCACTGTCTGGAACAGGGCCAAAGCCCGGCTATCCCCGGCTGTAACCAACAAGGGACGGCCGGGCTAGCGCCCAGATCAACACAATGACTACCATTCCGTCACAGGGCTCACAAGCGCACCGCTCGCTACCACGCGCGACGAACAACACAACGCGGCGCCGGTGCAAATCCGGCGCCGCGTTGCCTATCCTCACTGCATCCAGCGGCAAACGCTATGCCGAACACCCGGTGGCGGCAAGGGTAATTTCCCCAATGACGCCCACGGGTTGCAGGCACACCGTCACCTGTGCCGGCTCCACGGACAGCTCTTCCAGCAGCACCAGCGTGTTCTCTTCCTGCAGCCAGCTCAAGGGTAACCAGAGCGATTGCTGCGGGCCGATTTTCCAATAACGCCCGACGTTGTGCCCGTTGAGCCACACGCTGCCTTTACCGGCGTGCGATAGTTCGAGGCGCACCGCGCCGTCGAAGCCCGCCGGCATGGCGAATTCCGCGCGCAGCCAGCACGGACCCGGCACGGTCGCCGCGGTCGTGGGCTGCCAGTCCGGCGCGGTGGCGACGGCGGGCCAGTATTCCAACGCCTCGTCGGCGCGCACGCCCGCGCGCATGGTCCACTGGCGGATCTCTTCGCCATTCAGCCACACCGGACCATAGAGCCCTTTCGGCTCGCCGAGCGGCACGTCGAACTCCGCGCCGGAGTTGAACATGCCCAGGTTTTCGACGAGCAGCGCCAGCGTATGCTCCCCGGGATGCAAGTACGGCATGACGTGCCAGCCGCAATGCGTGTGCGCGCCGCGCACGGCGAGGAACTGTCCGTCGACAAAGACCAGCGCGCGGTCGGCGGCCCCGCTGAATTGGATCGTTTGCGGGCCGGTATCGCTGACGTGGAACGTGGTTCGGTACCAGGCGCGCCCCTGACCGTGGCCGAAACGCGCCATGGCCTGTGGCTGCTCGGCGCGGTGCCAGTCGCTGTCCGCAAACGCCGGCGCCGCTTCGGGAAATGCCGCATGGGTGACCACCTGCGTGAGCGGCTGTACTGACGCCTGGGCGTCACCGCTGAAGGTCACCGCGCAGGGTGCCACGCCGTCGGCGGTGAGCTGCCAGCAGGCGCGCGCTGCGCTCGCCGACACGGTGAGGCGCAGCGCGCCGGCGCGCACCACGGCATCGTTGATGCGGTCCGGCCCGCCGAGCACGACGACAGGTGCGCCGGGCAGTTCGACACGCCAGCAGCGCGTCACCGTGTCTTCATTCACCACGGCAACGGTGAGGCGCGCGCTCCCGGACTGCACGGTCACCACAGCGGGCACACTATCCGCCGGCACGACAACGTCAAGCGTCACCGTATTGCCCTCCTGGTGCGCGAGCGCCTCGCCGGACACGGCAACCGTCGCGGCGGGACAGGCCAGCGTGAGCGACACGGTGTGCCCGGCAGCGCCATAGAGCACTACGGCAGGGTCAGCGCAGAAAAGATTGGCGGTGCTTTCCAGCAGGCGGAATCCGACGGGCAACGGCAAGTTCTTCACCGACCACAGCACCGCCCCGGCGGGAATGGACATATCGACCGCCGCCTGGTCTTTCTCGCTGTCGGCGATCTGGATCTTCTCTTTGCTCTGGTTGCTGTAGAAGGTGAACTCCGCCTGCGGGCCGGTGCGCACGGATTTTACCAACCCGTCCCCCAGCGCCGTGACCTGCGGCATACCGGCTTGCGCCAGTTCGGCGGCGCCCGACATGAGGCCAGTCATGTGCGTTTTGAAGCGCGCATATTTGCCGCCGAAGGAGCCGTCGTCCAGGATGGGCGCGCCGGGTCCGTAGAGCGTGGTCATAAAATTGTTATCGGAACAGATGGAGCAGCCGTGCCAGTAGGCGAAATGCGCGCCGCCGGAGAAGACGAAGGCCGTCAGCCCGCCGGAGCCCCCGGCGACGATCTCCAGCGCGCCATTCAGCGCGTTGGCGTCGTCATAGGCCGCCGTCCCATTGCGCCCCCACCAATCAAACGCCGCGATCCAATATTCAGTCACGAAGAGTGGGGCGTCTGGTTGCAGTTCGCGAGCGCGCGCCAGGTTGCGCAGCGCGTCGCCGCCGAAGTTGCAGCAGAGATTGATGCCTTCCCACTTACGCGGCTGCAAGCGCGCGAAGCGGATGAAGCT
>DASXVL010000338.1:0-11056 GCA_036504255.1 Armatimonadota bacterium
AGCGAGTTGCGCCTGCAATTGCAGAAATCGATGGGCTGGACCACATCCGTTGAGCAATTGCGCGCTGAAGTAACACAAGTGATCGAGCGCATCGAAGACCAGCGCTCCAAGGCAGAGCGCGAATCGGCTCGCGTCCGCCAGATTGAGATCGAAGCGCTGGTGCGCCAGCTCAACGAAACGAAGAAGGAAGTCAAACCCTATTCGCGCTATGCGGAAGACATCGAGCAGCGCCGCCAGGAAGAAGCGCGCCTGAACGACATGATCAGCCGGGTGCAGGCGCAGGTCATCGAAGTGGCGCGGCATCAGGGCGAACCTGAAACGGCTATTGCCTACCTCGAGGAGCAGCGCCGCCAGGACAATAAACGCGTGGTGGCATTGGAGCAGGAACTGCCCGACGTGCGCAAACGCATCGACCAGCTCCCGCCTCAGTTATTGATGCTGGATGAAGCCGTGCGGCGCAAACAGACCGACCTTGATGAGGCGGCGCGGCTGCTGGAAGCGCAGAACCAGGTCATCGAGAGCCAGCGCGTGGCCGATATCCGGCGCGAAAGGCAGTTTGCCGAATATGGCGAAGTGGTGGAGCGCGTCAAGGAGCGCATCGCTGAACTGCAATCGCAGACGACTGGTTTCGTCCAGATGCGCGAAGAAGTGCGCCGGGCGGTGGCTGAACTGCCCGAAGTTCAAGCGCGCCTCGAAGTGCGCCTTAACGAGGTGGTCGAAATTCAACGCGACGCAGAGGCGCGCGCTAAACGGCAGGCTGATGAATTCCGCGACCAGATTGAAAAAGACTGGAAAGCCTTCGTCGTGGAGCAGGAAGAAAAGTGGTTCGAGCGCGATCGGCGCATTGCAGATTACGAACCGCGCCTGGTTACGGTGGAAGAGGAAATTCCCACTTTGATGCCGCAGGTGACGCCGCTATACGAAATACTCGAGAGTTTTGCCAAGGCCTATGCGGCTTCGGGCCGCGAGTGGCTGGCTTTATCAGGCCAGATGCTCGATCGCGCCAGAATGAACACGCCTTCAGAGACGAAGATGTCGCGCCGTCAACGCCGCAAGAAAAGCGCCGACGCAGGCTCATTGAAACCTGATGCGGACGATGCCGACCATAATCCCGGCGTCAATGACGACCTCGTCCACTAGCCGATTACCTGTCGCCGCCAGACCGTCGAAGCCGGGCTGCCTGGGCACGCTGGCGCGATCGGCTCGCAACGGTTCGTCGATATCATCTGACTCACCATGTATGTGATTACCACCGCCGGCCATGTTGACCATGGCAAGTCCACATTGGTGCGCGCGCTGACGGGCATCAATCCGGATCGATTGCGCGAAGAACAGGAGCGCGAGATGACCATCGACCTCGGATTTGCCTGGATGACACTGCCCGATGGCGAATCCGTCGGCATCGTCGATGTGCCCGGGCATATCGACTTCATCGAGAACATGCTGGCCGGCGTCGGCGGAATCGACCTCGCGCTATTGGTCATCGCCGCCGATGAGGGGCCAATGCCGCAGACGCGCGAGCACCTGGCCATTCTCAAACTGTTGCACGTACCGCGCATCATTGTGGCTTTGACAAAGATTGATATGTCGCCCGACCCGGACTGGACGGAACTGGTTTGCGCCGATATTCGAAGGCTGCTCGACGCGCCCATTGTGCCAGTGAGCGCGCGAAACGGCGTTGGTCTGAGTCAACTGGTTGCGACCCTGCAGGACACGCTGGTCGCTGCGCGGCAAACGAGTAATGGCAGACGAGTCAATGCCAGACCGCGCCTGCCCGTCGACCGTGTGTTCAGCATGCCGGGGTTTGGTACGGTCGTAACGGGTACGCTCATCGATGGTTCATTTTCGGTTGGCGACGATGTCGAACTGATGCCCGACGGGGTGCCGGCCCGTATCCGCGGGCTGCAGACGCACCGCCAGAAGCTTGATCGGGCTGCGCCCGGCAGCCGGGTGGCCATCAACTTGAACGGCGTTACGGTGGACCAGGCGCCGCGCGGCAGCGTGATTACCCTCCCGGGCTGGATTTATCCCACACATCTGCTGGATGTGCAGCTGGAAGTGCTGGCGCCGCCGTATCAGCGCAGCGCGCTGAAACACAACACCGAAGTGAAGCTGTTTGTCGGAACGAGCGAACGTGTCGGGCGCGTGCGCCTGCTCGATGGCAATGCCCTGGCGCCGGGTGAAACGGGCTGGGCGCAATTGGAGCTGGCGGCGCCTGTGGCAGTCGTAAACGGCGACCGTTTCGTGCTGCGGCTGCCTTCGCCATCGGTGACGGTGGGCGGCGGCGTCATCGTCGATGTACACCCGCGCCATGTCTATCGGCGTCACGCCGGCGCTGTCGAAGCAAGTGTGCGGGAGCGGTTGGAGGCCATGCTGCAGGGCACGCCGGCGCAACGCCTGGAGAAAGCGCTGCAGCAATCGAGTTTCAGTTCGCCCGCCGATGTCATGAAGCTCGCGGCGCTGTCCGGTGTTGAAATGGCCGCGGCACAGGTTGAACTGGGCGCCACCGGCTCAATTCTGCAGGTTGATGATGTATTAGCGGCCATGACGTTGTGGCATTCAACGCTGGCGAACGCCGTGGAATACATATCGCGTTATCACCAGGCACAACCGCTGGCGTTGGGAGTTCCGCGCGAATCGCTGCGCAATCAACTCGGCCTGACGCCGAAAGTGTTTCATGCGCTGCTCCAGTATGGCGTCAGGCAAGAGGCGCTGTTCGATGAAGGCGAGGTGGTGCGGCTGCCCGGACACGTCGTGCGTTTCAATCCTGTGCAACAACAGGCCGTGGATGCGCTGCTGGCGGAGTTCCGTGCAAAGCCTTACAACACGCCATCGGTGAAAGACTCAAGCGCCGCCGTCGGCGCCGACGTCTACGAAGTGCTACTGCAACAGGGGTTATTGGTGCAGGTCAAACTCGACGTCGTGTTCCTGCGCGCCACCTATGAGGAAGCCGTTGCCCGAGTGCGCCAGATTGTCGAGCGCGACGGGTCGGTGACCGCCGGACAAGTCCGCGATGCGCTGGGTACTTCGCGCAAGTATGCACTCGGCCTGCTCGAGTATCTGGATGATATCGGTGTGACCAAACGCGTCGGCGACGCGCGGGTGCTGAGGTAAGACAGGCGCAGTTCGTACCCTCACCCCTTATTCCCCTCTCCCAGTGGGAGAGGGGAGTAGGACGAGAGGGCGCCAGCAATTTTCCGAAAGCACGCGCACTGAGTAACGATGCGTTATATTTACCCTCACCTCGCCCTCTCCCAGCGGGAGAGGGGCAGGGGAGAGGGGAGTAGGGAGAGGCGGCCAATGATTTTCCGAAAGCGCGCGCACATAGCAACGATGCGTTACATTTACCCTCTCCCCCGCCAAGCCGCCTCTCCCAGTGGGAGAGGGGCAGGGGTGAGGGTTGTAGTGCGCCCTATTTTCGGAACAACGTACTGAGAGAGAATTTGAGTAGAAAGGAGTTCCGAAAATGGCACGGCGATAACGGCAGTTTACAATCGTAGGCGCATTCATTCATCGCTGGGTTACATTACCCCGGCGGAGTTTGAAGCTCAATGCCGAATGCAGCAAGACCGCTGAAGCACTCTCTCACAAGCTGCATCAAGTTGTTCCAGAAAAAGGGCGCAGATCTGGTGTAGAAACACTCACAAATGGAGCAGGGGCTGGGCAGGTATGGCCGGGACTAATGAGACAGCCTCTCGCTCTCTGCCGACTTGCCGGCCCCATCATACATACGGGCCTCAATCAGGTAATAGGGTGGCAACACCGGGATCAGTCGTGTGAATTCAAGGCCCGCGGTATTGAGTAGCGCATGGTACTCCGTATCGGTGCGCTCCTTCCCGCCCGCCGTAACCAGCAGGTTGACATCGGACTGCATAGCCAGCGGCTCCGGCAACCCACTGGTCGGGACTACTCGCTCGAGCAGCAACACTTTCCCCGATGGCCGCATGGATTGGCGGCAGCGGACCAAGAGAGCCGTGCTGCGCTCGTCGCCCCAGCCGCGGATCACCCGCGAGAGCAAGTAGGCGTCGCCGACGGGCAAATCGGCGAAGGCATCCCCACCGATCACCTCGCAGCGGTCCGCTACCCCCGCCGCTTGTAGCAGGCCGGGCGCTCCCTCCACAACATGGGGCAGATCGATAAGCAAGCCGTGCAGAGTGGGATAGGCGCGCAGGATGGCCGCCAGCAGCTGCCCACGCCCGCCGCCGACGTCGACGAGAGTCCCGCAGGCCGAAAAGTCATAGGCTGCGGCGACCGCCGGCGCGAGGCCGGCGGTATATTCAGTCTCGAAATCATTGAACAGTGCCGCCTGCTCCGGATGTTGCGCATGGTACTCCCACACGGTGAGCCCGAAGACATGCCGGTAGGCCGGCTCGCCCGTTTCGACACTGCGCAGCAGCTCCCCCCATACTTGCCAGTGTTCTCGATCGCCGAAAAAGAGCACCATATTGTGCATGGAACCGGGCACGCCAGACCGCAGATAGCTCCCCCGCGGCGTGAGGGCAAAGGAGTGCCCCTCCCCTTCGGTGAAGAGCCCTACAGCAGCCAGCAGGCGGAGGACGCGGTACAGCGAGGAGGCCTGCGTGGCCGTGACCCGCGCGAGGTCCTCACTGGTGCGAGGGCCTTCCTGCAGCAGGTCCGCGATCCCGAGTCGGGCCACGACGTAGATGCTCTGGGTCACCCGGTAACCCAGGAAGAGTTGCTCCAGCGCGAGCCGCTGCGACCAATCATTTCCATTCATAGCTTTCCTCCTCGAGCACCACCCGCCCAAACGGGAGGACGCTCTGATACGGCATACGCCTCATCCGCCTGATGACGCGTATGATACTCTCCCGGCACGCAACCGGGAGAGCTCGTGTGACATCCCGGCCATTAGTGTAGTGCGCCCCATTTTAGTGACAACTACTGAGAGAGAATTTGAGTAGAAAGGAGTTCCGAAAATGGCACGGCGACAACGCCAGTTTACAAATGTAGGCGCATTCATTCATCACTGGGTTACATCACCCCGGCGGAGTTTGAAGCACAATGGGGAATGCAGCAAGATCGCTAAAGCACTCTCTGAAGCTGCATCAAGTTGTTCCAGAAAAGGGGCGCAGTTCATACCCTCATCTCCGCCAAGCCGCCTCTCCCGAAGGGAGAGGGGTGCAAGGGGAGAGGGCGGCCAGTGATTTTCCGAAACCACGCGCACATAGCGACGGCGCGTCATATGTTCCCTCACCCCTGCCAAGCCGCCTCTCCCGAAGGGAGAGGGGAGTAAGGGGAGAGGCGGCCAATGATTTTCCGAAACCACGCGTACTGAGCAACGGCATAGTTCATACCCTCACCCCTGCCCCTCTCCCGAAGGGGAGAGGGGAGTAGGGCGAGAGGCCGCCAACAACCTTCCGAAACCACGCGTACTGAGCAACGGCGTAGTTCATACCCTCACCCCTGCCCCTCTCCCCCTGGGAGAGGGGAGTAGGGGAGAGGCCGCCAACAACCTTCCGAAACCACGCGCACTGAGCAACGGCGCAGTTCATGCCCTCACCCCCTCCCTCTCCCGAAGGGAGAGGGGGAGTAAGGGGAGAGGCGCCAATGATGTTCCGAAACCACGCGTACTTAGCAACGGTGCACTACATATTCCCTCACCCCTTCCCCTCTCCCCCTGGGAGAGGGGACTAAGGGGAGAGGCCGCCAACAATCTTCCGAAACCATGTGTCCTGGGCGCGGATGAAGCGGCGCGTCTCGCGCTTGACCCGTGCAATTGCTTCGTCCAGCGTTATCTGGCCTCGCACCACGGCAGCCATTTCGCGATATCCTAAAGCGGACATTGACGGCAAGCGTATTGCGGCGTCGGCATCGATCCCGCGACCAGCAAGTTCGGCCAGCAGCGCATGGACTTCGTCGAGCCAGCCGTGGGCGACCATTTGCATCAGACGCGCATCGGCGCGCGCGTAAAGCGCCTCTCGCGCAACATTTATATAAATAAGCTGATATTGAGCGCGGTTAATGGGCGACCGTTGCTGCAATTCACTCCATAGCCGGCCCGTAACCTCCATCACCTCAAGGGCGCGCACCACGCGCCGGACATTACGCGGGTCGATGGTCTGAAGTGCGGCAGGGTCGCGCACCAACAGTTCGGAATACAGCGCCTCGTTGCCATGTTGAACGGCATAGGCCAGCCAGTGCGCACGGATTTCGGGCTGTGGCGGCACCTCGGGCACTTGCCAGCCTTCCAGGATTGCCTGCACATATTGGCCGGTTCCGCCCACCAGTAATGGAACCTTTCCGCGCTGTTGCACGTCTGTAATAGCGAGGCGAGCGAGTCGCGTATATTCACCGAGTGAGAAAGATTCATGCGGGTCGCGCAGGTCTAGAAGATGATGTGGAACCAGCGCCTGATCGGCGCCGGTCGGCTTGTTGGTGCCGATATCCATGCGCCGATAGACATGCCGTGAGTCCGCCGAAACAATCTCGCCATCGAACTGCGGCGCCATTTCGAGAGCACGGTCGCTCTTACCCGCCGCAGTCGGTCCAATGATGACAATTAAATGAGGTGCATCAGCCATCAGTCAGTCGTGAGTCCGGTAATAGTCGAGTTATGCCTTTCACGCCATGTTACCATCGGCCTATACTGTCATTATCGGTACATTCGGCTGCATCATTGGTATACATCCCCGCCGCAACCGGCCATTGCCGGAGCCGTGTATCAGACAGGTGACCTCATCAAAGATCAAGAGGAATAAGGTTAACGATGAAATACACTACCAGTGCGACCATCAAAACAGTTGGATTTCTGGCGGCGCTCTCCATGCTGTTGAGCGCGTGCAATCCGCCGGCAACCCCCACAACGACGGCGGCGCCGACAAGCAAACCCGCCATGACAGTGACATCCGGGCCGACATCAACACCGGCGCCCAGCCCGACGCCGCGACCGCCCGTCAACCCGGCGCTCATCGACCGCGAACCTGCGCGCGGGCAGGAATTGCAGGTGGATAAGCCCATTGTGCTCACCTTTGACCAGGCGATGGACCGCTCCTCGGTAGAACAATCGGTGCAGGTTCTGAACAACGCCAGCGGTAAATCTGTAGCAGGCCGATTTACGTGGAAGAACGATGCAACGGCGTCGTTCCTGCCGGGTGACACTGCCAACTGGGACCGCGCCACACAATACACCATCAGCCTGAAAGACAGCGCCAAGAGCGCGCGTGGATTAGCTCTGGCGCGACCGCAGTCATTCAATATCAGCACGATTGGCTACCTGGACGTGGCGCAGACCATCCCATCCGCTGGCGCCAAAGAAGTGGCCGCGGATGCGCGCATTACGGTGCTATTCAATCGCCCGGTGGTGCCTTTAACGGCCATCGGCCAGCAGGACCAATTGCCTTCGCCCGTCAAATTCACACCGGATATCGAAGGCAAAGGCGAATGGTTGAATACGAGCATCTTTTTGTTCCGGCCCAGTAAACCGCTGGCGGCGGGCATCGAATACAGAGGCGTTGTCGCGGCAGGTCTGAAAGACACCACCGGCGCGCTGCTGCAGAAGGAGTTCTCGTGGAGCTTCAGCGTCGCAGCGCCCACCATCAAGGCGTTATCGCCTGAAGATACGACCTTTGATGTCGATCTGCACCGGCCCATCAGCATCACCTTCAGCCAGAAGATGGACCATGCCTCGGCCGAAGCTGCCTTCAAGATAACACCTGCAGTCCAGGGCACTTTCCAGTGGGTGAGTGAACAGGTCGACAAGAACCAGGGACCGCAATATAAGGGTGACAAGCGCCAGTTAGCCGTCGGCACGCCGCCGCAGGCCGTTGCCGCCGCCGGCGAGGTCATGGCCTTCGTCCCTGCCACGGCCTTCGAGCGCAATACGAACTACAAGGTTGAGATAAGCGCAGGCGCGCGGGCTTTGTTGGGTTCCAGCGGCACACCAGCGCTGCGCAGTTTTAGTTTTACAACCATCAAACTGCCGGGCGTCGCGAGCACGGTACCCGCAAATGGCGATAACAAGGCCGATTCGAGCAATGGCGTCACTATCCGTTTTACGGCGCCCGTTATCCCTGAGATGATTGTTCCGAACCTGCACTTTGAGCCAGCGTTGACGCTGACCAAGGTCTACAGCTATTACGATGCGCACGACAAAAGCTTCTACCTAAACCTGCAGTTGCAGCCGTCCACCGCTTACAAGCTCACGATTGGCGGCGACATAGCCGACCAGTACGGCGTCAAAATCGGCAAAGACAAGATTGTGCAATTCACCACGGCGCCCCTGATTCCCTACGCCGTGTTGAACTCGAATGGGACCATCGGCACCTATGACGCCAGCAAACCCACGAAGCTATTCACAACCTATCGCAATGTCAGCAAGCTCAACCTTGAGCTGGCAACATTGACACCGGAACAGTTTTACCAGATGACTGGCGCGGATGGTTCCTTCGAACGTCTGAGGTCATTCATACCCGACGACAAACAAGTGGTGCGCCGATGGGCAATACCTACTTCGGCCGGTCTGAATGAAGTGGCTTTTGCTTCGGTTTCGCTCGCCGCCGATGGCGGCAGCCTTGCGCCAGGCATCTATCTGCTGACGCTGACGGCGCCCGAAGCAGCCGCGACCGTTAAATACTACGAACCGGCCCGGCATATTCTGGTGGTATCCAACTTGCACATCACGCTGAAGCAAGCCGAACGAGAGGCGTTAGTGTGGGTCACAAACCTGCAGGACGGAAAACCGGAAGCCGGGCTGACAGTGTCGTTCCGCGATAAGTCATTCAACGAAATAAAGAAAGGCACCATCGCCAATGACGGCCAGCTTCTCTCCAAGTTTGAGGGAGCGTTCGAAGAATACACGCCGTTCTATGCGGTTATCAGCGAACCCGGCAAGAACAACTTCGGCATTGCCTATAACCGTTGGGACACGGGTATCAACCCTTATGACTTCGGCCTGGCGACTCAATTCGGCAGTGCGCGCTACATGGCGTATCTGTATACCGAGCGTCCAATCTACAGGCCCGGCCAGATGGTGTACTACAAGGGCATTGTGCGCTCTGAGGACGATGCGCGCTATACCCTCGCGTCCGGAATATCCTCGACCGACATTACCATCAACAACGACCAGGGTCAGCAGGTATTCAGCACGACGCTGCCTGTCAGCGCCAACGGCACGTTCAGCGGGTCGTTCGCGCTTGATAACGCCGCGTCGACGGGTTACTACTATGTGCAGACATGCCTGCCTTTTGACACGTCGATCGGATACAAGGGGAACGGTTTCGGTTCCTTTGACCGCGGCATCGGCGGGGCGCTGCAGTGCCGCAGCTACAGCGTGCAATTCCAGGTGGCTGCCTATCGGTTGCCGGAGTTCGAGGTCGTCGTCAAACCCGCGAAGACCGATTACCTGGCTGGCGATACATTGAACGCCAGCGTCGATGCCAAGTTCTTCTTTGGCGGCAACGTATCAGACGCGAAGGTGCAATGGACGCTGTTCGCTCGCGATTACTACTTTGACCGGTACAAGGGTTCAGGCAACTACAGCTTCGGCGACTTCGATTCGTTTTATCGCGGCGTAAGTTACAACGAACAGGTGGCGAATGGCATCGGCAAGACTGATGCCAATGGTCACCTGGATATCACCGCGTCTGCCGATATCAGCAAGCGCAAGAATAGCGCGGTGTATTCGCTCGAGGTGAGCGTCACCGATGCGAATGACCAGAGCGTCTCGGGGCGAGCGGAAGCGACCATTCACAAGAGCGTCTACTACCTGGGCATCGCGCCGGAGGACTACGTCGGCGCCTCGGGCCGGGAAATGAAATTCAACGTCCTTTCGGTGGACTGGCAGGGCCAGCCGATTGCCGATAAGTCGGCGACCGTTTCCTATTACCAGCGCGAATGGTTTACGACGGTGGAACAGGATAAGGCCGGCAACAGCGCTTATACGTCGGTACCCAGCGATACGCTGGCATCCACCAGTGATATTAAAACGGATGCCAATGGCAAGGCTGTATCCTCGCTGACGCCAAAGGCTGGCGGTGAATATCGCGCGGTTGTCAAAGGTGAAGGCGCAGCCGGGCCAGTATCAGCCGCTTCGGTCTACGTATCATCCGGCGGCGAATATGTCGGTTGGCGCGTGAACAACAACGACCGCATCGACCTTAAGACCGACCGGCAGGAATATAAGGTTGGCGATACCGTTAAGCTGCTAGTTCCATCACCGTATAGCGGCACAGTCACCGCATTGTTGACGCTCGAACGCGGGCGCTTCCTGATGCACAAGGTCGTGGTTCTCAAGAGCAACAGCGATATCATCGAAATTCCAGTTGAAGCCGGCTACGCGCCTAATGCGTTTGCCACGGTCGTGCTGGTGAAGGGCGTCGACGCCGATAATCCGGTGCCGGCCTATAAAGTCGGCATGGTCGGTTTCAAAGTGGATCCCGGCCAGTTCGCATTGCATGTCGATGTGGCGACCGTCCAGCAGACCTATGCTCCGCGCGATACGGTGACATACGACATCCGCGTGACTGACAGCTCCGGAAACCCGGTCAAAGCAGAACTGTCGCTTGCGGTGGTCGATAAAGCCGTGTTGAGTCTATCCGACCCGAACAGCCTGCCCATTCTGGACGCTTTCTATGGCGCGCGCGGACTGGGCGTGCACACCGCCGACAGCCTGAACATCAACGTCGACCGCATCACGGCCCGAATCATCGCCGAGAACGCCAAGGGCGGCGGCGGCGGCGGCCTGGCCGGGGCGCTCGATTCATCGGGCTTTACCAGGCAGAATTTCAAAGACGTGGCCTTCTGGGCCGCCGTCGTCAACACAGACGAAAATGGCAAGGCGTCTGTGCAGGTCAGGCTGCCCGATAACCTGACTACCTGGACGATGGACGCGCGCGCCATCACCACCGACAGCAAAGCAGGCCAGGCCTCAAAGGAAATCGTCTCCACCAAGCCATTGCTCATTCGGCCGGTCGCACCTCGATTCTTTGTGGTGGGCGACCGTGTGACACTGGGCGCCGTTGTGAATAACAATACCGACCGTGACCTGCAGGCGACGGCGACACTCGATGCAAAAGGCGTGACGATTGCAGATGCCGCG